>JAQBNV010000338.1 GCA_028288395.1 Adhaeribacter sp.
TTTATCTGCCATTATAACTCAAAGAGAAAAGCATTACATCTTTAGCTCTACCAAAAATAATTATAACATGCTCAATCAATATTTTATTACCGCCCATGATTTTACTGACCCGGAAGCACTGGATCGCCGGATGGCGGTGCGGGCACTGCACCTGGACGAGATGAAAAAGTTTAAAGAAAGCGGCAACTTCTTATTCGGGGGCGCCATTCTAAGTGCCGAAGGTAAAATGATTGGTTCGTCTTTGTTTATGCAGTTCCAGCACGAAGCAGCGCTGCAGCAATGGTTGGACGCCGAACCCTACGTAACCGGCAAAGTTTGGGACAAAATTGAAATAAAGCCTTTCCGGGTAGCAGTGATTTAGATTTTAAGTTGTGGCTCACCTTACTGATTCATAACCGCCCAGCAT
Source organism: Adhaeribacter sp. (assembly GCA_028288395.1). Lineage (GTDB taxonomy): Bacteria > Bacteroidota > Bacteroidia > Cytophagales > Hymenobacteraceae > Adhaeribacter. Next base: position 407 of record JAQBNV010000338.1, read on the forward strand.
TCCTTTTTTGGAAAGTACCAATTGCCAAAGCTGATTATTACGGGCCCGGAAAGAACCAGCTGTCGACAGTAAGTAATATTTCCACATCCGGTAAAACCGGTCGCCGTATTCGGGCCGCAATTCGTCCCAGTTCTGATCGAAATTCTGGAACATGGCCATCAGCGTGTAATCGTAATGTGCCCCGAAATTATGGCAGTCTTCCAGTACAAACAGGTTTTCCATGGCGCCGCCCAACTGCCGCATAGAAGGAAGTAAGGAATTCGGAAAAAGATACTTGTTCGTGAATGGGTCGGCAGAGGTACGGGAATAAGCCATGCCCATGGTGTGCAGCAAAAACAGGCCATCATCTTTCAGGCAGCGGGCAGCAGTTTGCATATACGTGCGGTAGTTGCGGTGGCCCACGTGTTCGGCCATGCCCACCGACACCACGTGGTCGAACTTTTCGTTTACATCGCGGTAGTCTTGCAGCCTGATTTCTATTGGCAAGCCCTGGCACAGCTCCCGGGCCAGTTTTAACTGCTCGTGCGCTACGGTAATGCCTACCACTTCGGCCCCGTAGCGTTCAGCGGCAAACTTAGCGAAACTGCCCCAGCCACAACCAATATCTAGTACCCGCTGGCCGGGTTTAAGGTAGATTTTACGACAAATCAGATCCAGTTTATTTTCCTGTGCCTGGTCCAGGTTGTCCGTATCTTTCCAATAAGCACAACTATAAGTCATGCGCTTGTCCAGCATTAGCCGGTACAGTTTATTACCAATATCGTAGTGCTGTTGGGCATTTCGTGCCGCCTTGCCTTTGGCTTGATGGTTTAAGGCCTTGGCCAGAAATGCCTCTAGCCAACCTTTCCATCCCAGGCGGGCAATTTTATACAGGTCGGCCCGGAGCGCTCTAGAAACAAATTCGTCTATCTGCTCACAATCCCACCACCCATCCATGTACGATTCGCCCAGGCCCAGCGTACCCTGACTAAGAACCCGCCTGTAGAATAGATCGTTGTGTACCTGCAAATCCCATGGATCAGGGCCATTCACTTTTACGCCGGCTTTGGCCAATATAGCTGCTACATCGTGTTGTAAACCTTTCTTTTCCATGGCAAGTAGTTTTGGATTGATTTTGTGAGATGTATAAAATTATATTTTTTAAGTTAATAGTTATGTTTAATCCTAAATAATTTTTAAATATTTCTGGTTTTAAATTGTTATCCGAAAAAGCTTAAGTATAAATCAAGTAGCTGCCCCACCCAAGTGTCTATCCGGAATAAATTTAGAGCAGTGGTTTTCCTGATAAAAAGACTTACCGGGTTTCTATTTTGGAAATAATAGTAGGTTATAAGAATATAATATTTAAAAAATTGTTGGTAAAGTCATATTAGTTAATATTTTGGGTGTTTTAATTTAAAGCAATATGCTGTTAATCAGAAGGTTGTTAATAAATCTGGATTATTACTTAAACAAAAAATTATATTTTAAGTATAACAACATGGGGCACGGAATTTTAGTGTTGGAATTACGGAAAAATAGCGTTTATAATTCTGTAGCATTGAGGGGAAAGCGGCAAAATGAAGACGAAAGAACATGTATATAATTATTTAATTCAGCCTTCCCACTTGTTTTTAAAGCAAGTAATTAAGGTGGTAGAAACCAAAAGCTATATTGTGGTTTTGGATCTGCGGAAAACTAAAAACCTGTTTATTCCGGATAAAGTAATCCGCGATTTTGAATATTATCTAAAGGTAATCAAAAGCCAGGCTTGCAAAACAAATGAATACGAGGGAGTAAATTATTTAATTTTACCTAAAAAGTAATCAGTTTGCGGTTTGTCATAGTCGTGTATGTATCTAAAGTATGTATCCAAAGAAAGTAGAAACCATTGCCAAGTATATTCACATAGCAGGAAAACTGCAAAGAACTATTATAGTTAATCAGGAAAAGTTTCCGGAGTTGCAGCACCTACAGGATAAGATAATAAGTATTCCGATTGATAAAACCCAGGTCAACCCCTTCTTTCATCATTTAACCCAGATTTGCCAATTACTGAAGGAAAATAGTAACACCTATATTGTCCGGCACCTCCATTATAATTTTACCAAAGATGTAGAATCCCTGGCGGAAGGGCGGGAATTAATGGATTCGAATTATTACCTGAATTATATCGATTAAGCGCAAATTTTCCGTTCAGCCTAACCAATTCTTAAAAAAATAACAAAGGCACTTTCTTATTCAAATCAATTCTTTCTAAGGCAATATTTCCATTTTGCAGGTAATTGGGAAGTGATCCGATAAGTTTTGCCTTATCGTCCGGAAATTTGCGCTTTTAATACGGGGGGAATGTAAAATATAATCGATACGGAGCAAAGGAATTAAACCATTGTATGTGTTGCCCAGGCCGGTGCCGCTTTCCACAAAGGCATCTTTTAAATTACTGCTGATTTTATTGTAAGTATAGGAAGAGGGCGGGTCGTTGAAATCGCCGCAAACAATTACGGGGTAGGGCGAATTTTCGATGTGGTTGGCTACGGCGTCTACCTGCTTGGAGCGTTTTACCGAAGCGGTTTTAATTTTATTTAAAATATTTTTCGAAGCCAGCAGCTTGTCGTTTTGCTCTTCGGGCTTTTCTAAAAACTCGTAATCTTCTTTCCGGAACCGGTTCGATTGAAAATGAATATTATAGACCCGGATGGTGTCCTGGTTTATTTTTATATCGGAAAAAATACAAATATTATTCGTGATTTCATTAAACAGAATATTGCCTTTCCGGATAATAGGGAAGGTGCTAAAGGTGGCAATTCCCCAGTGGTCGGTGCCCCATTTGGTAGCCGTGTAAGCCACGTGTACGTAAGGCGATTGCTGTAAGGCTTTCAGGCTGTCGAGGCTATTAAACCCGGAACGGCTGGTAGAGGTATAAAATTCCTGAATGCTTAAAATCTGGGGGGCCTCCTGCTTAATCAAATTAAAGATCCGGCTCCGGGTATCAATCCGATCGGTCCAGCCATACACATCGAACAGGCGGGTGTTAAAGCTCAGAAATTTAAACGTATTGGCTTCTTGCAGGGGTGGCGGCTGCGACCAGGTAAATTGAAAGTGATTGCGCAGCACCGGGTAACCGGCCAGGATTACGGCCAGCGAAATAAGAATGGCCCGATCCAGCAGCAGCAGCCAGTACAGAATAAATATCAGGTTAACGACCAGAATATACGGGTAAGCAATGCCAATCAGGGCAATTATCCAGGCAAAGGCCGGATTGATATAAGAGGCCAGCACCGAGACCAGTAGTAACAGGGCCGCCAGCCAGTTTAGCAGCACGATAAATTTATAAAGCCAGGTTTTCTTCGATACCCGAATCGATAGCTTGCCCAACTGCTTTTTACCTGGATAAATTAATTGCACGGGTTGCGGATAAAAAACGAAATAATCTATTATAATTAAATACGGGTAAAAGGCAAACGTGAAAAATGTAAATATAACACATAGTTTGCTTCAAAAAATTTCGCCTGGCTTTTTAGGCAGCGGTTTGATCCGGCGCTTTAAGCCCGGCACCAACCAATATTTACTAGCTTTGTAGAATATTAGTACCCTGCCAAATATTGCCGATTACCGGAAGAAAAGATAATAAACGCTATTTTAACCGGGCGCAAACCAGTAAATATTAAATTTTTAGTAATATTTATAAGGTGCGGCAAGCGAAGCAAATGGCCTGGAACCGGCATATTGATTTATTTTTTTATATTACTGGTTGTAATACGTTGTTATTTTTAGAGATATTTTGAGCCCCACCTGCTGATGCATAGCTTCTCATGGTTTCGATTGCTGGTTTTCGTTATGATTTTCTTGGGGGCGGCGGGCATTACCGCTTACGAAACAAAAAATAATGAAACCACCGTAGGCTTGGGCTGGGCGCAAAACGCGGTAAATGCCGCCGTTTTCCGAAAAAATTCAATAGTCAGTCAGGCGGGCCAGCAGTATACTTCTTATTACGATTCGGCCGGATATGTGGTGCTGGCCCGCCGAGCTTTGGGAGCTAAAAAATGGGAAGTAAAAAGAACGCCCTACCGGGGCAACGTAAAAGATGCCCATAATGCCATTAGTATAATGGCCGACGGCGATGGTTACCTGCATATTTCCTGGGACCACCACAACAACCAGCTTAGGTACAGCCGCAGCGTAGCACCCGGTTCGTTGGAACTAACGCCCAAAATGGCCATGACCGGCCAGGATGAAGATAGGGTTACGTACCCCGAGTTTCACCGGCTACCCGGCGGCGACCTGCTATTTATTTACCGGGACGGCGGTTCGGGTAATGGCAACCTGGTGCTGAACCGTTACAACCGCCAGGAAAAGAAATGGACGCGCCTGCACGATGTGCTCATCGACGGGGAAGGGCAGCGCAATGCTTACTGGCAGGCTTATGTGGATCAAAAAGGTACTATCCATGTTTCGTGGGTGTGGCGCGAAAGCCCCGATGTGGCTTCTAACCACGACCTGGGTTACGCCCGCTCTCCAGACGGCGGCAAATCCTGGCAAAAATCTACCGGCGAAAATTACGTACTGCCCATTAAAGAGGCTACCGCCGAATACGCTGTGAAAATACCCGTCAAAAGTGAGCTCATTAACTCTACTTCGATGTACGCCGATGCCCGGGGCCGCCCCTATATTGCTACCTATTTTCGCCCCGCCGGTTCGCTGGTGCCGCAATACCACCTCGTTTACCACGATGGCGCTACCTGGC
>JAQBNV010000361.1 GCA_028288395.1 Adhaeribacter sp.
CCAGGCCATCTATTTTTTTACCGCAAAGCAGCCGGAGTTGTTTGTAAAAACTTATATTTGCGGGCTTATCGGTTGGTTTGGCGGTGGTGCATCCCTGTAACACCAGCAATTCCCCGCATAGCAAGAACATAAAAGCCCCCTGAACCAGCCGGTTACGCCATCTTTTTTGGAGATACGGCCTTGTGTTTCTACCCGCCACTGAAGCAAAGGCCGGTTTGGAATTAAATAAGAAATTAAAATACGTTTTCAGAAGGAAGCAAATTTAAACTTAACCCAAAAATATAAAAATAACCCGAACCAACAGCTACTATCAACTTAAAACAAAGCTAAAAAATGAGATTATTTTAAGACGTGCGCCTGCCTGATTAAATTTATTCTAAGAATTCAGGCCGTTAAATAAACTTTTTCTCGCTTAATTGTAGATAATTAAAATTTTCTTCCTTATAATTGCTGCATCAAAAGAAAAAAATGAAAACCAGAACGAGCGCAACTTTTTATTACTACTTTTTTTTTAGTCCCTCACCAGGGTGTTAAGGAAAAGTATTGCGTTCAAAAACAAAATATAAATCCCAAAGCCCCGATATTCGGGGCTTTTTTTTTAACCATGAATTCAACTCCAGTTATTGCCATCCAGGGCGGTCCCGCTTCTTTCCACGATGTAGTGGCACAGCAATATTTTGCTCCCCAGGAAATCCAATCTTTGCCCTGCATGACTTTTCAGCGGGTATTTGCCAGCGTTAAAAACGGCGAGGCGGATTTTGGCGTGCTCGCCATCGAGAATTCTTTGGCCGGCAGTATCCTGGGCAATTATTCGCTGCTGCACGATTACCCGGTTTCTATTATCGGGGAGGAATATTTACCCATCGAGCAGAATCTACTGGCTTTGCCGGGGCAAACAGTTCATGATATCCGGATAGTGCGTTCGCACCCGATGGCTTTGCTGCAGTGCACCAATTTTATGGAAGAACACCCGCACCTGCAGGCTCTGGAAGCCGCCGATACCGCCGAGAGCGCCCGCGAAATCCGGGAAAATAACCTGACTGGGGTAGCCGCTGTGGCGAGCCGGGCCGCTGCCGCCCGTTATGGACTGGATATTCTGGAAGAATGCATTCAGAATTACAAAGATAACTACACCCGTTTTTTAATTATTTCGCGCCAGGCTCTGAAAGACGTGAGCAGCGCGAATAAGGCCTCCGTTAATTTCCGGCTGCACCACCGGGCGGGCGAACTGGCCAAAATATTAGATGTATTCCGCGATTTGCATATAAATCTGTCGCTGATTCAATCTATCCCGATTATGAGTAAACCCACGGAGTTTTCCATTCTGCTCGATTTGGAGTGGGACCATTACGCTGACTTTAAAGCCGCCATCGAAAAGGTAAAACCTATGACGGTAGAAATAAAAATATTAGGCATTTATAAAAGAGGAGTAAAATAAAATGATCATTCCGAAGGCAAACCGTTTAGACCACGTACAGGAATATTACTTTGCCCGCAAGCTGGCCGAAGTCCGGAATCTGATGGCGCAGGGCCACGATGTTGTAAACCTGGGTATCGGCGACCCGGATTTGCCGGCTTCCGACGAAACTGTTACGGCGCTGACCCAATCGGCCCAAAACCAGAAAAATCATGGTTACCAGCCTTATCGTTCGATTCCGGCATTGCGCACCGCTATGGCCGGTTGGTATCACCAGGTTTATGAGGTAACCCTGAACCCTGACACCGAAATATTGCCGTTACTGGGTTCTAAAGAAGGTATATTTCATATTGCCATGGCTTTCCTGAACCCCGGCGACCAGGTACTGGTGCCCAACCCGGGTTACCCGGCCTACGCCGCCGTTACGAAACTCGTGAATGCCGAGCCGGTTTTCTTTGATCTGACCGCGGAGAACGACTGGTTACCCGACCTGGACGCTTTACGGCGCTTAGATACGTCTAAAATAAAACTCATGTGGCTAAATTACCCGAACATGCCTACGGGGGCTTTGGCTTCGGAAGCGGATTTCGAGAAAATAATAGCCTTTGCCCGCGAGCGGGAAATATTAATTGTGCATGACAATCCGTACAGCCTAGTTTTGAACGAAAAAGCGCCAATAAGCATTTTACATGCAAACGGAGCGATGGATTGCTGCCTGGAACTAAACTCCCTGAGCAAATCTTTTAATATGGCTGGGTGGCGGGTGGGCCTGGTAGCCGGTCAGCAGGAATATATTGACGCCATCATTGCCATTAAAAGCAACCTGGATTCTGGCATGTTTTTACCGATTCAGCACGCCGCCATTCAGGCGTTGGCCAACCCCGAAAGCTGGCACCAGGAACGGAACGCAGTGTACCGCAGCCGGCGCGAATTAATTTACCAATTGCTGGATGTGCTCAACTGCGAATATTCGAAAGAAGCGACCGGGATGTTTGTGTGGGGCCGGGTACCAGACGAGGTACAAGACGTAGAAGCTTTCCTGAACCAGATTTTATACGAAGCGCACGTTTTCCTGACGCCGGGTAAGATTTTTGGCAGCAACGGTGAACGTTACGTGCGGGTATCGGTTTGCGCCACCGAAGAAAACATCCGAAAAGCCATTGATAACATAAAACAATTATTAATAAATGCTTAAAATCAAGCATTTAACTTCTCCGGAATTAAAAAATAAAATATTTATACCTTAAATTTGTAACCTATAACTTTTAATCATATTTATTCTAATGAGTAAACCTACCATCGATCTGCTGCCTACTTCTGCTTTAATCAATGCGGACAGGTCACCCCTAATTATTGCCGGCCCTTGCAGCGCGGAGTCCGAAGAGCAAGTGATGCAAACAGCACACCTGATTAAAGAAATACCAGGTGTAACCGTATTCCGGGCGGGTATCTGGAAACCCCGTACCCGTCCCAACAGCTTCGAAGGCGTAGGCGTACCTGCTCTGAAATGGTTAAAGCGGGTAAAACAGGAAACCGGTCTAAAAGTAGCTTGCGAAGTAGCAAACACTTCCCAGGTTTTTGAAGCCCTGAAAGCCGGCATTGATATTCTCTGGATTGGCGCCCGTACCACGGTTAACCCGTTTACGGTACAGGAAATTGCCGATGCCCTACGCGGCGTAGATATTCCGGTATTGGTTAAAAACCCGGTAAACCCCGATTTACAGTTATGGTTAGGTGCCATCGAACGCCTGAACCAGGCTGGCATAAAACAATTAGGAGGCATACACAGAGGTTTCTCTACTTTTGACAACGCTCCTTACCGCAATATGCCCAAGTGGAACAGTGCCATTGAATTTAAGCGCCTGGTACCGGAACTGCCTTTAATCTGCGACCCAAGCCATATAGCTGGTAACCGTGAATTATTGCAGCCTATTGCTCAGCGGGCTATGGACTTGGCTATGGAAGGCTTAATGATCGAAACCCACGTAGATCCTTCGGTTGCTTTAAGTGATGCTTCGCAGCAGGTTACCCCGGCTGACCTGAAAAAGTTATTGAGCAGCCTGCGTTTCAGCAAGGTAGATGCCGATAACCCGGAAGATCATTATCAACTGGAAGAAATGCGGCGGAATATTGATCAGCTAGATAAAGAGTTGATGGAAGTATTTGCCCGCCGTGCCCGTTTATCCCGCAAGATCGGGGAATACAAGAAAGTACACAACATGGCTATTCTGCAGGTTAAACGTTGGGATCAGATACTCGAAGACATCCTGGAAAAAGCCAATAAAGAAGGTTTAGACGAAAAGTTTGTACGGTCTATTTTCCAGACAGTGCACCATTATTCAATTAACCTGCAAACTGAAATTGTGAACGGCAAAGCCGACGCTTAACACCTACTAATACCTGCCTGGGTAGGCAGTTTGATTAAGTGCCATTCTGAAAAGTTAGTCTTTTGCTGCGACCAGCAACGGACAACTGACCAGAATGGCACTTTTTTTTGCCAATTTTTATCAATGTGGATAACTTTTTTGTACATTAAATTTAATAAAATATAAATATACATAGATTTTTAAAATCCATAAATAATTTTAATAAAAAATTTAAACGTAATAATACTATTTTTATAACCTGTTATTCTTTATAACTATATGAAATTCAGTAATATATGTTATTATAAGTTTTAATTTGGTTACTATTCCAAAAAATACACACCTATTTCCATTTTATGTATTTTTCCTACCTTTACGATTGTATAATAAACATATCAACGGCATCTTATACTCTTATTAAAAATATAAGTTTCTAAAGAGAAAAGCCACTCGCATATAAATTATCCATCGTCTGAATATGAAAAGAACTTTACGCCGGTTTTTTATTTTAAGTCACTTACTATTATTATCAGCTTTCGGACATGCGCAGCAACTTCGATCAAAGGTGGTGGTAAAAACAGATTTGGCGCAGCTGCGAAAAATAGCGACAGAACAAAATCAAAAATTTACGCTGCAACACGAGCGGGCGCTACAACTCGCAAAAAAACACAATTGGGTAATAAGCGAAACCCAGGCTAACGGTTCCTTTATTTCTTTACAAGGTGTTACCGAATCCGGACGGCCCATTTACTACGAAACTTATTCGAACCAGAACGCTGCCATTACTACTAATACCGACAAAGTTTGGTCTGGGGGTGCTTCCGGGCTTAACTTAAGCGGTTCAAATTCACTTTTATCGGGCAAATTAGGTATCTGGGACGGGGGCGCGGTCCGTAAAACCCACCAGGAACTGACCGGCCGGATTGTGATCCGCGATGGTTCTACCGCCCTGAACAACCATGCTACCCACGTGGCCGGTACCATGATTGCAAAAGGGGTTTATGCTCCTATAAAAGGAATGTCGCACGGAGCCCAAAACCTGCAGGCCTGGAACTTTAATAATGACAATTCTGAAATTGCCAATGCTGCCAGTGGTTTATTGGTTTCAAACCATTCGTATGGCAATGTAGCCGGCTGGCGTTATATTGGTACTAATTGGTACTGGCAAGGCGATTTGGCAGTAAACGATAAGGAGGATGTGAATTTTGGCTATTATGGCAACCTATCGCAACTTTGGGATAATATCGCCTTTAACGCTCCTTATTATTTAATGGTAAAAGCGGCTGGAAACAGCCGGAATATGGCCGAACCCGCAGTAGGCCAGCCTTATTACCGGTACAACGCCACCACAGGAAATTACGAACTGATGCCCGGCAGGACCGCCGATATGCGTTATTACAATGGCTATGATTTGATTCCGGATCATAGCGCGGCTAAAAATATTCTTACGGTAGGCGCCATTCAGGCTCTTCCCAATGGTTATAAGCAACCATCCGATGCAGTTATATTTAACGCCAGTAGCTGGGGGCCGACCGATGATGGCCGGATAAAACCCGATTTAGTGGGTAATGGGATAAGCGTAGTTTCCTCCACCGCTTCAGCCGATGATGCGTATGGCTATTCCACGGGTACCTCCATGGCTGCCCCCAATGTTTCGGGCTCTTTATTTTTACTGCAGGAGCATTTTGCCAATCGCAATAATGGAAAATTTATGCTGGCAGCTACTCTCAAAGGTTTGGCTATCCATACAACCAATGAAGCTGGTAACGCTCCCGGTCCTGATTATATATTCGGTTGGGGAATTCTTAACATGGAGCAGGCCGTAAAGGTAATTTCCAACAGCCAGCAGAAATACCAGTTAACTGAAAACATGTTATTGCAGGGTCAAACCCATACCCAAATGGTGATAGCCGGTAGTTCGGAGCCGCTACGGGTTACCATCTCCTGGACCGACCCCGCCGGTACCGTTCTGCCCATGGTACCTTCCACGTTAAATAACCGCACTCCCCGCCTGGTAAATGACTTGGATGTAAGAGTATCCAGCAACCAGAATACTGCCCTGCCCTGGATTTTGGATCCGGCCAACCCATCGGCACCGGCTACTACCGGCGATAATATCCGGGATAACGTAGAACAGATTTTAATTGCCAACCCGGTTCCCGGCCAAGCGTATACCATAAAAATATCTCACAAAGGCACGCTTAAAAACAGCGCCCAAAATTATTCTTTGGTTGTAAGTGGCTTAAAAGGCATCCCTTATTGCACCTCGGGCGCGAAGTTGACTGGTGGTGCCCGTATCGAAAATGTTAGTATTGGCAAAATCAATAACAGCAGCACCGATTGCAATACGTACTCTGACTTCACGACCCTGGCAGCGAATGCTGAAATTGGGCAAAATATACCGTTAACGGTTAAATTAGGAACCTGCGGTGCTACCGCCAACACCCTGCTAAAGGTATTCGTAGACTGGAACGAAGACGGCGACTTTACCGATGCCGGCGAAATGGCTGCCACTTCTGCGGTATTGCCAACAAGTGCTACTTTTACTACCACTATCACGATACCGGCTACTGTACAAAATGGCAACAGCGCCCGGATGCGTTTGGTACTTTCCGAAACAGATATGGCCGAAACATTTAGCAGTTGCGGTGCTTACGAAAAAGGCGAAACCGAGGATTATATCTTAAATTTTATGCCTCCTACCCGCGATATGGGTATTGCGGGTATTCAAATACCTGGGACAACCAATTTTTATGCTAATCCGGGACAAGGTGTAACCGTTAAAATAAAAAACTTTG
>JAQBNV010000365.1 GCA_028288395.1 Adhaeribacter sp.
GCTCTAAAGAATAATCCTGCTTCAAAATAATTATTAGAATAATTTCGGATTGCAAATCCGGGGCTCTTTGGGACGAAATTACATATCTCGCCCAGCCTGATCTAAAAACTAAATTGGTGAAGCACCCGCCTTTAATTTTTAATCAAATGAAACGCATCAATTATTTAGTCTTTAGTGATTATTTATTAACTAATACTAATCACTAAAGACTAAACACTAACTACTACATCGTCGGTACGCCGTTTACGGTTGTATATTTCAGGGTAAATTTTTTGTCCGGGTAAATAAATTTGTACGCGCTCTGAGCCATTAGGGCAGCCTCATGGAAACCGCACAAAATCAGCTTTAGCTTACCCGGGTAGGTATTAATATCGCCGATGGCGTAAACACCTTCAATGCTGGTAGAATAATCAAAGGTATTTACCACAATGGCGCCATTGTCTAATTCCAGATCCCAATCTTCCAGCGGCCCCAGTTTAGGTGTTAGCCCGAACAGCGGAATAAAGTAATCTGTTTCTTGAATTATATCTTCTTCGTTGTTAAAAGAAATGGTTACCGCATCTAGTTTGTCTTCGCCGCTTACGCCTATCACATTCGATTTCAGCAATAATTTAATTTTGCCTTGCTCGGCCAGGTGCTGCACTTTATCTGCCGATTCGGGTACCCCACGGAAAGTAGTACCCCGGTGAACCAAGGTAACTTCCTTGGCTACATTCGCCAGAAAAATGGTCCAGTCCAGGGCCGAGTCGCCGCCACCGGAAATTACCACGCGCTTATCGCGGTAGTGCTCCGGATCCAGAATCATGTAGTTTACGCCTTTGCCTTCGTACAGGGATAAGTGCTCGATAGCCGGTTTGCGGGGCTCAAAAGAACCTAAACCGGCGGCAATTACAATTATTTTGCAGCTAATTTCGGTGCCGGCTACGGTGTACACAATAAAAGAACCATCATCGAGGCGGGTAAAACGCTCTACGCGTTCGCCAAAAGTAAAAGTAGGTTTAAACGGTTCTATTTGTTTCTCCAGGTTTTTCACCAGATCGCCGGCTAATACTTCCGGAAAGCCCGGTATGTCGTAAATTGGTTTCTTAGGATAAATTTCAGAAAGCTGACCGCCGGATTGTGCCAGCGCATCTACCACGTGGCAACGCATTTTTAGTAAACCTGCTTCAAATACGGCAAATAAACCAACGGGACCAGCCCCGATAATGCATATATCAGTTGATAAAATATTCATTTTAGTAAATAATTAATTTTTAAAGTTAAAAGATAAGCCCGTAGGCAATACCCACAGGTAAAACAAAATAATGACAGCAGATGTTACCAAATCGGCAGCGAGAATCACCAGCAAATAGAAATGCGAAAAGTTTTACCCCTGGCTATTAGCCCCGCGGGTATAAAAATCAGGAGTAAAACTAATAGTGCAAAAATCAGGAATGGGTGAAAACACCACCCGAAAAGGCAGGTTTAATTAGCAACAACAGCAACAACATGCTTTAGCCTGGCCGGTAGTGAAGATACCTGTGGAGGATAGCCGGATTAAATTTGATTGCACGTTGTTCGTTTCCATTGTGTAAAAATTTACTTAAAGCAAAAATATGGCCGGAAGCCATTATAGGTAGTAACCGGCAGCAGTCGTAAAATGTTGCCTGCTGCGGCAGGTACTACTAAAATATCCGGCAGTTATTTATAAGATTAGTGCCTCTTTAAATATAACCTTTATAAATGCAGCGCGCCATTGATGCGCCAATAAACACCCAAAGGTATTAATATTTAATTAAAAAACCTGCTTGGCAATCTGTACCACGGCATCGGATTTACTCATGGTATAGAAATGCAGACAGGGCACGCCAAACTTTATTAAATCTTTTGATTGCTGAATGGCCCACTCAATTCCAATCTGCCGTACGGCTTGCGGCGTGGCTGCTGCTTCTATCGCATTTACCAGGTCATCCGGAAAATCGATATGAAACAGGTTAGGTAATAATTTAAGCTGATTTTTGGTTGTTAGAGGTTTAATGCCCGGAATAATGGGTACGGTAATGCCCACTTCGCGACAAGCCTTTACAAAATCGCAATATTTCTGGTTGTCAAAAAACATTTGGGTAATAATGTATTCGGCTCCCATTTCTACTTTGCGCTTCAGATACCTCAGGTCAGTCGCCAAATTAGGCGCTTCGGTATGTTTCTCGGGGTAGCCAGCCACGCCCGGACAAAAATTAGTCGGCAAGGGGTTGGCAATATCTTCGTCTAAATATTTACCGTGGTTCAGGTTTACCACGTGCTCCAGCAAATCGCAGGCATAAGCGTGGCCGTCCGGGTGCGGCCTAAACTGGGTTTCCGTTTTGATAGAATCGCCGCGCAGTACCAGCACGTTGTCAATGCCTAAAAAATTCAGGTCGATAAGCGCGTTTTCGGTTTCTTCGCGGGTAAAACCACCGCAGATAATATGGGGTACCGCATCTACCTTGTATTTATTCATAATTGCCGAACAAATACCCACCGTGCCTGGCCGTTTCCGGATAGATATTTTCTCGAGCAAACCGTTGCCGCGCTCTTTAAAAACATATTCTTCGCGGTGATACGTTACATTTATAAAAGGCGGCTTAAATTCCATCAGCGGGTCAATACCATCGTAAATAGATTGAATGCTGGTGCCTTTTACCGGGGGCAATATTTCGAAAGAAAATAAAGTGCTACTCGCGTTTTTTATATGTTCGGTTACTTTCATTTAGCTGTTAGCAATTAGCAATTTAGCTTTTAGTTTTTTATCTGAAATTAAGGTCTATGACCCGTATTATGTTAGTAATAAGTAGAGAGACAAAATTAAATTACAGCATTATTGATATCAATCTCTGATAATTATGATTAGATGGACTCGTTGCTTATAACGTTAAACTATCTACTTAGTAATATTAATTATCGTACCCCAGGTTTGGCGAGAGCCAGCGTTCGGCTTCTTCTACCGTCATGCCTTTGCGTTGGGCGTAGCTTTCGACCTGGTCTTTGTTTATTTTGCCTAAGCCAAAATAGCGGGCTTTTGAGTGGGCAAAATAAAAGCCGGATACAGCGGCAGTCGGGAACATGGCCATGCTTTCGGTTAAGGTAATGCCGGTATTTTTTTCGGCATCTAGTAATTCGAAAATGGTTTTCTTCTCGGTATGTTCCGGGCAGGCGGGGTAACCTGGGGCCGGTCGAATGCCCTGGTATTCTTCTTTAATTAAATCATCGTTGCTGAATTGCTCTTCCGGCGCGTAACCCCAGAACTCGCGGCGTGCGCGCTCGTGCAGCAGTTCGGCAAAGGCTTCGGCTAAGCGGTCGGCCAACGCTTTAATCATAATGCTGTGGTAATCGTCGTGGTCGGCTTCGTATTTTTGGATAATTTCGTCAATGCCAATACCGGCAGTTACCGCAAAGGCCCCGATGTAATCTCCGATGCCGCTTTCTTGGGGCGCGACAAAATCGGCCAAGGCAATATTTGGTATATTCTGGCCTTTCTGACCCTGCTGCCGCAACGTCCGGAAAGTAGTTAATAATTGAGTATGTTCCCGGTCGGCGTAAACAGCAATATCATCGTGATTAACGGTGTTGGCCGGGTAAATACCAATTACAGCGCGGGCTTTTAACCATTTTTCTTTTACAATCTGTTTCAGCATTACCTGCGCATCCTGCAACAAGCGGGTCGCTTCTTCGCCTACTACCGCATCACTTAATATTTTCGGATATTTGCCGTGCAGCTCCCAAGCCTGGAAAAATGGAGTCCAGTCGATATAATTCTGAATTTCGCTCAGCGGGTAATCTTCAAATACTTTGGTGCCGATAAAATTGGGCGTATGCACCTCGTCCGGCGACCAGTCTATTTTAAATTTATTCGCGCGGGCTTCTTCTAAACTTAAATAATTACGGTCCTTTTTGCGGTTGGCGTAGGTTTCGCGCAACTCTACGTATTCGGCTTTTATTTTCCTGGCATATTCTTCTTTTTGTTCGGGTTGTAATAAATTGCCTACTACCGGCACACTGCGCGACGCATCCAGCACGTGTACTACCGGTCCGCTGTAGTTCTGGTCTATTTTAACCGCCGTATGGGCCCGCGAGGTAGTAGCCCCACCAATCAATAAGGGAATGGTAAATTTAAGGCGTTCCATTTCTTTGGCCACCCCCACCATTTCGTCGAGCGACGGGGTAATTAAACCGCTGACCCCAATCACATCGGCTCCGATATCAATGGCGGTTTGCAATATTTTATCAGTGGGCACCATTACGCCCAAATCAATGATTTCGTAGTTGTTACAAGCCAGCACTACGCCCACAATATTTTTCCCAATGTCGTGCACATCGCCTTTAACGGTGGCCAATAATACCTTGCCGGCATTTTTGCTTTCGTCGCCGGGCTTTTTGGCGGCCTCAATATATGGCAGTAAGTAAGCTACTGCCTTTTTCATTACCCGGGCACTTTTAACCACCTGCGGCAAAAACATTTTTCCTTCACCAAACAAATCACCTACCACGTTCATGCCGGCCATTAACGGACCTTCAATTACGTGCAACGGCATTTCGGCTTGTTGGCGGGCTTCTTCAATATCTATTTCAATATAATCAGTTATGCCTTTTACCAATGAGTGGGTCAGTCGTTCCTGCACCGGCGCATTGCGCCAGGCTTCGTCCTTTACCACTACTTTGCCTTTGTTTTTAACAGTTTCGGCGTATTCCAATAGCCGCTCGGTAGCATCCGGCCGCCGGTTCAGCAATACATCTTCCGCACGTTCAAGCAGGTCTTTGGGGATTTCCTCGTATACTTCAATCTGGCCGGCATTTACGATACCCATATCCAGGCCGGCCTTAATGGCGTGGTACAAAAAGGCCGAGTGCATGGCTTCGCGTACCGGGTCGTTGCCCCGGAATGAGAACGATATATTACTCACGCCTCCGCTAACTTTCACGCCCGGCAGGTTTTCTTTAATCCAGCGGGCAGCTTTAATAAAATCGACCGCATAATTATTGTGTTCTTCGATGCCCGTTGCTACCGTTAAAATATTGGGGTCGAAAATGATGTCTTCGGGCGCAAAACCTACTTCGTCAGTTAATATTTTGTAAGCGCGCGTGCAAATCTCAATGCGTCGCTCGTAATTATCGGCCTGGCCTTGCTCATCGAAAGCCATTACCACCACGGCCGCACCGTAGCTGCGCACTTTGCGGGCTACTTCCCTGAATTTTTCTTCCCCTTCTTTTAAGCTGATGGAGTTTACGATGCATTTGCCTTGCACGCATTTCAGACCGGCTTCGATCACGCTCCATTTAGAAGAGTCAATCATTACGGGCACCCGCGAAATATCG
>JAQBNV010000398.1 GCA_028288395.1 Adhaeribacter sp.
ATGTGATTGGCTATGTAAACCTGGAAAACCTGTTGGAGAACCAGGAATATTTAAGGGCTTCGGATGCTTTTATGGTAAGTACCGGCAACTTAAAATCTTTAAATACACCCGATGCCCGCCCAGCCAAAGAGGAAATAATCTTAACGAAAGAAGCATTAGCTTCCTGACAGTAGATCGGGCATTTTCGCCACCATGCCAAATTTTATAAATAATTACCCGAAACTGGCTCTTATCATACTGTTTATGACGGTGATAAGAGCCAGTTTACTTTTTTACAACAGCCGTACCCTGGAGCTGAACCCTGACGAATACCCCAATTACCACCTGGCTGAAAACTGGCTCCAGGGCAAAGGTTATACCCGGTTCGACCCGGCTACCCAAAAGAATAAAAGTTTTGCTTTTTATGCTACTTTCCCTATTTGGGTCTATGCGTTGTTCCTGCATTTTAAAATAAGCATTTCGTATTGGGTGTTACTGGTGCAGCTGGCAGCCTTATTTCTTTATTCGCTTTCTATCTTTTACTTCTACAAAACCCTCTCGCTGTTTATTTCCTCGGCAAGTATCCGCTTATGGGGTATGGTAGTTTACGCCGTTTATCCATCTACTTTATTTTATATCGGTAGCCTTTTCTGGTATGAAAACATTACCATGCCCATTCTAGTAATCGTGTTCTACTACCTGCTGCTGCTTTTGCAAAACCAGAAAATACCCCCGTTCATCGCGGTCCTTATTCCGATCGGGGTAGCGCTCAGTATTCTTTTCCGCGGCCAGCTTTTGATTATCTATTTTATTATTTTTTCGGTTTTTATTTTTTTACTTTTTGGGCCATCCAGGGAAAACCGGCGCTACGTTAAAACAGGGCATACCGTGAGCCTAACCTTATTGATATTGGTAATATTTAGCCATGTTCCCATTGTTATTAAAAACTACAAAATGTTTGGCGGCATTATGTTGAGTACGCAACCAGGTTTTGAACTTTGGCAGGGCCACAATCCCTTTGCCAACGAAAAATGGACTATGGACTGGACCGACCCGGGAGAACCCTTATATGATTACACCATTGCCCGCCTACCCAACCTGCACCAACTCGATCAGTACACCGAAAGTCGGGAACGGGCAAAACTAGCGCGGGATTGGCTGAAACAAAATCCAACCGAAGAACTATTTCTAATTGGCAGAAAACTTAAGCTATATTTTACGCCGGATAATTCACCTTTTTATCCGGGAACTTCTTTACCCGGTTACAATTGGCCGAACCCACTGAATATAGCTGTACACGGATTATTTTTTACGGCATTAATATTTGCCATGGTTAAGAACAAATATTTTGGTTTTAGCCCTATCGAAACTTTCTGTTTCACACCTATCGTGGCTACCATTTTGCTTTGCCTGGTTTTCTTTTTTGGGCACCGGTGGCGATTTTACGCCGAGCCTTATTTAATATTTTTTGGTTTCTTGTTTCTCCAAAAATTAAAAGATTACCGCCACACCCGCAGAAAAACGAAAGCTTTGGTCCCGAATTATTCAGCCGATATTTAGTAGCTTTGCCGGCTGAATAACCTTTCATTAACATGATAAAGCCTTTGCAGGTCGGTGATAAAATTGCCATTGTGGCCCTGGCCCGTAAAGTTGCGGCGGCTGATTTGGAGCCAGCCATTAAAATTCTTCAGGATTGGGGGTTGGAAGTGGTGCTTGGTCAGACTATACAGGAAAGTTACCACCAGTTTGCCGGTCTGGATGAAGTGCGGCTCGCCGATTTCCAGACCCAACTGAACAATGACGGAATTAAAGCTATTTTTAGTGCCCGCGGCGGTTATGGCACTACGCGCCTGCTTGATCGGATTGATTTTACCCATTTCCGGATGCAGCCTAAATGGTTAATTGGTTTTAGTGATATTACGGCTCTGCACAGCCATGTCCATAACTTCGGCCTGGAAAGTATCCACGGAACCATGCCGGCGCTTTTTGGCCGGCCCGGATCAAGCGAGGCAATAGAAAGCCTGCGGCAACTATTATTTGGCGAAAGCATTTCCTACCGGTGCCCGGCGCATGAACTTAACCAAAACGGCACCGGCACTGGGCGCTTAATCGGGGGCAATCTGAGTATTTTGATTACCTGTATCGGCACGGCTTCGGATATCGACACAACCGGTAAAATATTGTTTCTGGAGGACCTCGATGAATATTTATACCACATCGACCGAATGCTGGTACAACTGGACAGGGCGGGTAAATTAATAAACCTCGCCGGATTACTCGTGGGTGATATGAGCGATATGAAGGACAATGCCGTACCCTTTGGCAAAACCGCTTACGAAATAATACGGGAGCACGCGGGTAAATACAACTTCCCGATTAGTTTTGGCTTTCCTACCGGGCATGAACCGAAAAACCTAGCCCTGGTGTGTGGCCGGCAGGCTCTTTTAAAAGTAGAGGCATCTGGCACCAGTTTACAATACACCGGGCCAGCAACTTCCCCCGAAACCAAATCTTAAACTACCTTAAATATTGCTGTTGGCGCGGATAAATGATTTTGACCAATGTATCAGAGCAGCATATTTTCACTTCCTGAATTAGCAATACACCTTATATTTTTATAAAAGGCTTGTCTGATATTTCTAAAAAACAATATTTATCAGGCTGCTAATTGGTTATAAATTACCTGCAATACTGTTTGCCCCACCGCTTTCAAGGTATTTTTATCTATTATGCTCATGTTATCGGAATGGCGATGGTGGTATTTGCCAAAGGTTCCATCGGGGCTGGTAGGGTCATAATCAATAATATCGATGCTGGGTACCCCACCCTGGGTCATAAATACGTGGTCGTCGGTAATACCGCCGTTATCGGCGTAGATAAAATAATCCGAAAACCCTAACTGGCTGGCCGTTTTCCAGACGTTGTTCACCACTTGAGGCGCATATTGTTTAGAGTAGGCTTCCTGGGCAAATTTGGCCCCTTTGGCTCCTACCATATCCAACAGAATACCAAAGTTAGCGTTATAGCCGTTCTGATGTTTATTCTTTGCCCAATATTGCGATCCCAAACACCAGGTCTCTTCGGCACCGCCATTCGCGTTGCCATAATCTTCTCCGTCGAAGAAAATAAAATCAACGCCAATGCCGGGATTATTACGCGCGGTATTCAATATCCGGGCCAGTTCCAGCAAAACCCCCACCCCGCTGGCACCATCATTAGCGCCATCCGATGGTTTGGTGGGATTAAGGGTGTCTTTATCAGCAAACGGACGGGTATCCCAATG
>JAQBNV010000411.1 GCA_028288395.1 Adhaeribacter sp.
GGATATATCCAGGCGGGTGGTAGTATCGCTTTTATTCCTGCGGTAAAAGGAAATATTAAGGCTTATGGAGCCTTTTTCAGCAAATTGGGTTTAAACAATATTCGTTACCAACCAGTTGCTAATACCCCACCAAGCCCCATAGAAATAGCTCCGGTAGATGTAGAAAATCCTTTTTTCAGGAATATTTTTGAGATAAATGCAGCCAAAATGAAAATGCCGGCCGCTACGCCCTTGCTATTTTGGAACCGTTCTTCGGCCGATATTCTGAAGCTTCGCAATGGGAATAATTTCTTATCGGAATTTCGGCTGGGTAGGGGTACAATTTATTTGTTTTCTTCGCCGCTGCAAGAGGAATTTACTGACTTCTCTAATCACGCCCTTTTTGTACCAATAATGTATAAAATGGCCATGCAAAGTTTCAAACAGAAACAACAAATTGCTTATGCCTTGGGGGGGAATTCCATTCAATACCCCATTGCTAATGAGCATTCCAAAGAAGTTATAAAATTAATAAAAGACAGTGTATCGTTCATTCCGGAGCAGCAGATTGATAATGGCATTGCCCAGATGGTGGTGCCGGATGAATTAAACGAAGCCGGTTTTTACCAGGTAGTGGTAGGTAACAAACCATTAACTACAATCGCCCTAAACTATAATAAAAAGGAATCTGATTTAAATACCTATAGTTTAGCTGACCTAAAGAACATGGCAGGAGATGCCAAGAACATAAAAGTATTAGATGCTTCGGATGAAGTTGGTATAAAAAATTTGGTAGCGCAGGATAACTTAGGCACACAGCTATGGAAATATTGCCTAATATTGTGCTTAGTTTTTGCCCTAACCGAAATCCTGTTAATCAGGTTTATGTAAAATGAATATTCTGCTTAAAGGAATCACCATAATTCATCCGGCTTCCAGTTATCATAACCAAACAACAAACCTGTTCATTCAAGACGGTCGCATTACTTACATTGGTTCGGACGAGAAATCAGCGGATCAGGTTGTATATGAGCCGGGGCTTTGTGCGTCGGTTGGTTGGTTTGATATGCGAACCTGGGTAGGTGAGCCCGGATTAGAATACAAAGAGGATTTTGCCTCAGCCGCCGGGGCAGCAGCTAAAGGCGGTTTTACCGAGATAGTACTGATGCCCGATTTACAGCCGGTGGTACAAAGCAAGAATGCCTTGGGCTACATTCAGCAGCAATCAGCTAATTTGCCGGTTACTTTGCATGCCGCAAGTGCCGTTACGGTAGATGTACAGGGAAAGGATCTGACTGAAATGATTGATTTAAATCAGGCTGGCGCTGTGGCTTTTACCGATGGTGATCTTCCCCTTCAGCAGGCCGATGTACTGGTTAAAGCTTTGCACTATGTGCAATATTTTAACGGCTTGGTTATGCAGCGGCCCCGCGATAAATATTTGGGGCAGTTGGGTTTAATGCACGAAGGTCTCGTAAGTACCCTGTTAGGATTAAAAGGCATTCCGGCGCTGGCCGAAGAAGTAATGGTGGCCCGTGACTTACAACTGCTGGAATATTCAGGGGGCAAGCTTCATTTTTCTTTATTATCCACGGCGGGCGCTGTAAAGCTGGTGCGGCAGGCGAAAGCCCAGGGCCTGGCGGTAACCTGCGATATTGCCAGTTATCAGGTAGCTTTTACCGATGATGATATTATTCATTTTGATACAAATTTTAAAGTAGATCCGCCTTTCCGGTCGCAGTTAGATAAAGAAGCCCTGATCAAAGGGTTACAGGATGGAACCATTGATGCCTTGGTTTCGGCACATAAACCACAGGATACCGAATCGAAAAAACTGGAGTTTGATATGGCTGAGTTTGGCATTATCAACCTGGAGACAGCTTTTGCAGTCGCGAATACTTATTTAAACCAATCGCTAAGCCTCGAAGAAATTGTGCACAAGTTTACTTTTTCGCCCCGCAACATATTAAACCTGGCTTCTCCGGAAATTAAAGAAGGCGAAAAGGCCAATCTTACCCTATTTAACCCAACAAAAAAGTGGTGCCCACAAAGCAGTACTTCGGCTTCCAAAGCAGATAATAGTCCTTTTTTCGGGGTTGAATTGCAGGGACAGGTTTTCGGGATTATGCATAAAAACAATCTGGTGCTAAATCCCGAATATTAATCTAAATTAGTATTTTATATTATTTAAAAACGCATTAATGTATGATCAGGCAGTGGTGCGAACAGGAATCAGGTATGGCGTATTATGCGCCTTGGTTAGTTTCGCAGTTACCTTAGTAATATTTTTGGCGGGCCACAACCCGTATGGGCAAACAAGTTTGTTTAGCCTCATTGCCATGCCGGCTTTTATATTTGCAGGGTGTGCTTATTTTAAGAAATTTAATGACCAGAATGTTGGCTTTTTAAAGGCTTTACGGGTAGCTTTAGCTATAACCTTTTACGCGGCCCTGGCTTCGGCCATGTTTTTATACATCTTTTCGGAGTTTGCCGGAGTAGAGGCCATTCAGCGGCACATCACCGAAATGAAAGTAATATTGGAAACCACGCGGACGGAGACTATCAAGCTGATTGGCGAGGCCAATTATAAACTAACGATTGATCAACTGGATAAAACTACCCCATATTACTTAGCTGTAGATGATTTTATGAAGAAGTTATTTACGGGCTTGCTTATTTCTATTGTAGCAGCTGTTTATTTCCGAAAATAATCTCAAACCTATAACCTGTACCACCATGAACGATAATGACTTAGCCTTAACCCAACCCAAAACTTCCTGGGTAATGATCTCGATTAAATATGGAATAATATTTGGTCTTATTTCGGGTTTGGTAAGCGTTGCTATTTTCCTGACCGAAAATTTTGGCAATATTTGGTTAGGCATGGTAGTAGGGCTCATCGTTTCGATAACCGGAATTGTACTAACTCACCGGGAATACAAAAAAAATAACGGCGGGTATATGTCCTATGGACAAGGTTTGCTAAGCGGCTTGGTTATGGCAATCGTGGCAGGTTTAATAAGTGGTATTATTTCTTATTTATATATTCGATTTGTTGATCCATCCATCCTGGAAAAGATGAGCCAGGTACAGATTGAAATGCTGGAAAAAATGAATTTCCCGGAAGATAAAATGGAAGAGACTATTGCTAAGATGGAAGTTGAAAATACCGCCTCTAAACAATTAACGGGTGGATTGTTGAGCGGCGTGATTGGTGGCTTAATCCTTTCCCTAATAGTCTCGGCCTTTACCAAAAGAACCCGGCCCGACTTTGAATAATTTACATGATTAACCATACACTTCATATTTCGGTTGTTATTCCTTTATTAAACGAAGCCGAATCGCTGCCCGAACTTACCCAATGGATAAGCCGGGTAATGCAGGAAAACAGCTTTACTTACGAGATAATTTTAGTGGATGACGGCAGTACCGATTCCTCCTGGAAAGTAATTCAGGAACTGGCAATTATCAACGGTAATATCAAAGGCATCCGGTTTAACCGCAACTATGGCAAGTCGGCGGCTTTAAACGTGGGTTTCCGACAGAGTAACGGCGAAGTGGTAATTACCATGGATGCTGATTTGCAAGACTCACCCGACGAAATTCCGGATTTGTATCACCTGATTAAAGACGAAGGCTTTGATTTGATTTCGGGCTGGAAAAAGAAGCGGTACGATCCCATTTCCAAAACCCTGCCGACCAAATTATTTAATGCCGTTACCCGTAAAATTTCGCACATTAATCTCCACGATTTTAATTGCGGCTTAAAAGCCTACGATCAGCGGGTGGTAAAAAGCATTGAAGTCTACGGCGAAATGCACCGCTACATTCCGGTTATTGCCAAATGGAACGGGTTTGGTAAAATCGGCGAAAAAGTAGTGCAGCACCAGGAACGCAAATACGGCACTACTAAATTCGGGTTAGAGCGTTTTGTATACGGCTTCCTCGATTTATTATCCATCACCTTTGTATCGCGGTTTAAGAAGCGGCCCATGCACTTTTTTGGTACCATGGGTACTTTATCTTTTCTGGCTGGTTTTTTAATTACCTTGTGGCTGATTGTGGAAAAGGTATATTATTCGTTTTTCCTGCACCAACGCGTGCGAAACGTGGTCGATCAGCCTTTGTTTTTCCTGTCCCTAGTGGCTTTAATAATTGGGGTGCAATTGTTTTTAGCCGGATTCCTGGCCGAAATGATTTCATTATCGGGTAACCGCCGGAACGATTATCTGATCCGGGATCGCGTGGGATTGTAGCGATATGACAAAAGTAGTAATTATTGGCCCGGCTTATCCGTTGCGTGGCGGTCTTGCCACGTATAACGAACGACTGGCCAAAGCTTTTCAGGACCAGGGCGATACCGTAGAAATTATTACTTTCAGTTTACAATATCCCGGCTTTTTATTTCCGGGCCAGACCCAATATTCTACCGATGCCCCGCCCGTTAACCTGCACATCAAAGCCCTGATTAATTCAATTAACCCCCTTAGCTGGGTAAGCACCGGGCAGTACCTGAAAAAGAGCCGGCCCGATTTTATTATTTTCCGGTTCTGGCTGCCTTTTATGGGCCCGGCATTTGGTACGATTGCCCGGCTGGTAAAACAAAATCAGCATACAAAAATCCTGGCGCTGATTGATAATGCTATTCCGCACGAGAAACGGGTAGGAGATGTACCATTTACCAAATATTTCCTTTCGGCTTGTGAGGGTTTTATTACCATGTCCCGGGCGGTGTTGCAGGACTTGGAAAAGTTACAGCCCGGCAAACCCAAAGTATACCACCCGCACCCGCTCTACGATAATTTTGGTGCGCCCGAACCCAAAGCAACAGCTATCAAAACCCTGGAGCTGGACCCAGCCTTCCGGTATATATTATTTTTCGGTTTTATCCGGGCTTACAAAGGACTGGATTTATTGCTCGAAGCGTTTAAGGATGCGCGGTTGCAGGCCCGGCCAGTTAAGCTTATTATTGCTGGTGAATTTTACGAGGATGCCCAGCCCTACGAAGAAATTATTAAAAAATATAACCTGGAACAACGGCTGGTACGGGCCATGGAATTTATACCGAATAGCCAGGTGGTGCATTATTTTTGTGCCGCAGATTTGGTGGTGCAGCCTTACAAACACGCCACGCAGAGCGGGGTTTCCCAGATAGCTTATCATTTTAACAAACCCATGCTGGTAACTGATGTGGGCGGCCTGGCCGAGTTAATACCAGATGGCAAAGCGGGTTATGTAACGCCGGCCCAACCGCAGGCCATTGCCAATGCCCTGGTTGATTTTTATGCCCACGACCGGGAAGCAGCCTTGGTAGCCAATA
>JAQBNV010000437.1 GCA_028288395.1 Adhaeribacter sp.
AGCTTCGGTGTTAATACGGGTTTTGATGGCACCGGGAGAAATGCTGTTTACACGAATTTTATGAGGCGCCAGTTCCTGTGCAATAGATTTCATGAGCAGCATAACGCCTCCCTTTGAAGTCGCATAATTTACGTGCCCGGCCCAGGGAATAATCTCGTGCACCGAACTAATGCAAATAATTTTTCCGGTGGCGCGGGATATTTCGGGCTGGAGGCCGCGCCGCAAAAACTCTTTTGCCGCTTCGCGGGCGCACAAAAACTGACCGGTGAGGTTTACATCCAGCACTTTCTGCCACTGTTCCAGGGTCATTTCTACAAAAGGCGCATCCACCTGAATACCGGCATTATTTACGAGGATGTGCAAAGTATTCAATTCTGTTTTTATTTGCTCAAACATTTGCAGCACCTGATCTTCCTTACTCACATCGGCTTTTATGGCCCGGGCTTTACCGCCATCAGCCTCTATTTCCTGCACTATTTTTTCGGCGGCCTCAGCCCCACGCGAATAATTAATAATTACGGTGGCGCCATCCGCGGCCAAGGCTTTGGCTACGCCCGTCCCAATTCCCGAACTGGCGCCCGTTACCAGGGCCACTTGATTTTTTAACCGTTGTTTTTCTTTTTGTGCCATGTGTTAGGGGTTTATTTCTGAATGGTTTAAATAAACTGATTTCAGCTTCTATTTGTTACTATACTGACCGGTCACGCCGCCTTTTCGCCTTGAAAGAAAGCAGCGCACCTGTAGTCAACGAATCTAAAATTGAAAAATAATAGGTGGCAGAAAAATAATATATTAACTTATAAGCGTAAGATTATTTGCCCGCCTTATGCTCTTAAAAAACGCCGCAGTAAACCCGCCCAATCCGGAATTATTTACCGGACCATCTGATCCCTACGTTATTACAGCCGATAATATTCAGGAGCCACCAACCAATCTGCGGGGTATCTTTCGCCACCTAGGCCCTGGTTTTGTTATGTCGGCCGCAATTGTAGGTTCCGGCGAATTAATAGCTACTACTGCGCTGGGCGCCCGGGCCGGGTTTATTACTTTTTGGGTTATTATTTTAAGCTGCCTGGTTAAAGTTACGCTGCAACTCGAGTGGGGCAAACACGCCATCCATACCGGCGAAACCACCATGGCAGCACTAAATAAATTACCGGGTTTTAAAATAGGGAAAGCTAATTGGAGTATCTGGCTCTGGTTTGCTATTCAGTTTTTTAAATTTTTACAGATGGGCGGCATTGTAGGCGGGGTAGCTATTATCCTGAACATGGCCGTACCGGTTTTAAGTATTCCGGTTTGGGCAATTTTCATAACGCTGTTCACATCCCTGCTAGTATTTAAAGGATATTACCGCCTGATCGAACGGTTTTCGCTGGTGATGATGGTATTCTTTACTGTTTTTACCCTGGCTTCGGTTTATTTCCTGCAGTTTACTTCTTTTGCGCTCTCCTGGTCCGAAATCCAGCAGGGATTAACCTTTGAATTACCGCCCGAAATGGTGTTAATAGCCCTGGCTGCTTTTGGCATTACCGGTGTGGGTGGCGACGAAATAATGTATTATAATTATTGGTGCATCGAAAAAGGGTACGCTGCTTTTACCGGTCCGAAAGATAACACGCTTGCCTGGGAAAACCGGGCCCGGGGCTGGATCAAAATTATGTACTACGATGCTTTGCTGGCCATGGTCATTTACACACTGGTTACGGCGGCTTTTTACCTTTTGGGTGCCGCCGTGCTGCACCGCCAGGGCCTGGTACCCGAAGGCTACGCGGTCATCAGCATACTATCGGATATGTATACCCAAACCCTGGGACCGTGGGCCGAAGTAATATTTATGGTAAGCGCTTTTATGGCTTTGTATTCAACCCTGTTTACCGCTGCTGCGAGTTTTACCCGCATTTTTACCGATGCCTTCGGGCAACTGGAATGGCTGCCTTTTTACCACTATCCTACCCGTAAAAAAACCATTGCGATCCTGGCCTGGGTTTTCCCCTTGTCCTGGTGCGGCTTGTTTCTTTTCTTTAGATTACCGGTCGGTATGATATTGATCGGCGGGTTTATGACATCTGTGCTGCTTTTACTGGTGGTATTTGCCGCGATTATTTTTCGTTACCGCCGACTACCGGCCCGGTTAAAACCCAGCGCGCTTTACGACCTGGCTTTCTGGTTGAGCGCCGGCAGCATTGTTGCCATTGGGGCTTACGGCATTTTTCAGGTATTAAAGGGCTGACCAAAAATATTCAACTGAATAAATATAACTTTTCGGAAAGAAACCGGCGGTACCAAGCAAACGTCTTGTGTTATTAAGTCAGATAAGGAAACCGAAATGCCTTTACGTCTGCTCGACCTATTTCTTACGGGATTGCATCTGCTTATCATTGGCTTTAACCTTTTCGGCTGGCTTTGGCCCCGCTTCCGTAAGCCGCACTTGCTGTTGGTAGCGGCAACGGCAGCTTCCTGGCTTTTACTGGGCCTGTGGTTCGGATTGGGTTATTGTCCCATAACCGATTGGCAGTGGCAGGTAAAAGTAAAGTTAGGTGAGCGCAACCTGCCAAATTCTTTTATTAAATATTACGCCGATTGGCTGACCGGCTGTGATTTCAGTCCGGCCCTGGTAGATACCTGGACAGCGTTATTATTTGCCCTGACCGCCTTCCTGTCGGTTTACGTTAACTTTTTCAGAACAAAAACCTATAAACCCTAAAGGGAGGCAATCCATTTAGAATATGGATTAAGTTATCAAAGCTGAAAAAATCCCTACTTTGAATTTATTTAGATTAGGACTTTCGCAAAAATAACGCTCTAAAGGTTATTCGAACCGCTATTACGTGTTTCAATCAACAACTTGCCTATTAAATGAGGCGGCAAGAGCGGCTTTGCGTAAGATCTATAAATATATCTTTATACAATATTTATTAATCTTAATAACTAGCAGAATAGCATTAAGTATAACTTGTCCTAACTCTAAACTTCTGAGGATGAAAACAATATCAACGTACAACCTATAACTTAAAACTTATCACCTACTTATTAAGGGTTTAATTCTAAATACTTGATTTAAATTGCTTGCAGTGCCGGAATTACGGTTGATCCGAAATCTTCGATAAACGGCACCTGGTTCAGGTTTACGTTATGCAGATAAATATTATCGAAACCCAATTGGATGTATTCTGCCAACCAATCGATATGCTGCTGCAAGTCCGATGATATTCGCACATAATTATCCAGCTCATTGGGGTTAACAAATTCGGCAGCGGCTTCAAATTGTTCCGGAATACGTAAATCGGTCAGCAAGGTATTATCAAAAATATTGCCCCGCCATTGATCGTGGGCGCCTTGCCGGGCTTCCTGTTCATTCCGGGCGTAAGATAGCTGCACTTTCAGGTACATGGGTTTGCCTTCGCCCCCGCCTCTCCGGAAAGCTTCTACTGTCTTTTTTAACTCGGCCGGAGATTTTGAAATG
The DNA here is from genome assembly GCA_028288395.1 of Adhaeribacter sp. Taxonomy (GTDB): domain Bacteria; phylum Bacteroidota; class Bacteroidia; order Cytophagales; family Hymenobacteraceae; genus Adhaeribacter. Next base: position 3,467 of record JAQBNV010000437.1, read on the forward strand.
GTTATCAAGGCATCGGCCCAACTGCCTACCCATTCGGCCGTCTTGGCCGAAACAGCAGCCCCAACTATCAGGGGTTTGATGCGGGGAAGGGTATAAAGCTGGGCTTCTTCTACGGTTACCAAGCCTTTGTGTGTTACCCGCTCTCCGTTCCAGAGCGCCCGAATAATAGCGACCGATTCAATTAGGCGGGCATTTCGTTCGGCTTTGGTCGGCCATTTATCACCGGTAATCATCTCGTTCAACGCTTGCCCGGAGCCCAGGCATATAAAAAAACGTTCGGGAAACATT
>JAQBNV010000457.1 GCA_028288395.1 Adhaeribacter sp.
GGAAGCGGTTGGGAATTGCCGGGGTATTGGGGTCCAGCTAGATTTTTCGGTGGTTTTCAGGTCCAGGCGGCCAAAATTGATACCCCAGCGGCTGATATCTTTTTTGTAGCGGATGGTTGTAAACGGAATAGCCATTTCAAATACCCATTTTTCCGAATCGTTCGTTACCGCCGACACCCATTTATTGTCCCAGTTGAGGTCTACGGTGCTGCCGCTATGCATGGTGCCATCCCATTGGGCACCGGCCGCGTTGGCGCCAAACGAAAAGCCGTTGGTCTGGTCATCAAACGGATCCATAAAAAGCAGGAAGTTGTCGTTTTTACCAAAGGCAAAGTCGCGGCGCAGCGACTCCACGTAATAAGGGCCGGGCACCGCATTATAACAAAGGGCTATTAAATACAGGTTTTGGTCATCGTAAGTCATTCGTACCTCGGTTCGCACCCGGGCACGACTCGTATCCATGGGCAGCACCATGAAAAAGTCGCCGGCTACGTCGGTTCCTTCCCAGGCTGCTTCGTTCATCCGGCCATCTATTTGCACCGGTAAATTTGTTCTGCGGAGGTGCAACTGGTAGGCTTCATTCTTTTTCTGAGCTAACGCCGATAATCCAATAAAGCAAAATATTAATAAAAGATAAAATTTATTCATGCGTTCTCCTGCTCAGCGGTTTAGTTGGGCTAAGGTCCTTATTAAATATTGGTTGGGAATACCGGAAAATGTAATTGCTGGCTGCGTAAATATAGCGTGTTGTAGGAGTATCCCTTAATTTAAACCGGCACCTTGATAGGGAGCTTAGGTTTGTCGCCAGTCGGCTAAGGAAAAACAAGATAAAAATATTAAAAACCATTGTGCCCGGTTTACACCACAGCTCTTCTTTTTGGGGCATTGGGTAATTATTTCTAAAAAATATTAAATCGACAAGGTGAAAAGTGTCCCTGAGCCTTGCATTTTATATAAATGCGAGCTCAGAAGTGGCCGGATTGTAAGTCCGTTACAATGTTAAAAATATACGCGAAATTACCCAAATAATTCTTTTGGGCGAGGGGATTACCTATAGGCAAAATTATTACTTATCAGAATGGTTACGGCGAGATTTTATATATGCTGGCAGCTTTCCGATGAAAGTTTAAATTTTCTCCCAATCCGGCAGCAATCCGCATAAATTTTTCCATATTAGCACGGTTAAATTGTAGAAGGTAACCTGACGTATTCCGGCAACTAATAAAAAAAATCTGGGCGGGCTTTACGAAAATATAATGGGTATAAAGTAGACAAAATAGAATTAAAATATTTGTGTTATAGAAGCTGATTTTGCAGATTAATTAACCTTTATGTAATATTTTACGTGCTCCTGTTTGCATTTAAGTGGGGTAAAACTTATATTTAATAACCTTATTGGCCTTTCCTGTTCTAAGTTATTCATTTTAATATTTGCCGTAGTTCTTTAATATTTTAAATGTTCCGCGAGCCGCTTTTGCCCGAATTTAAACATTTTATGACAGAGGCTACTACTGATAGCGTTCTTTGGGAGCTATTTAAGAAAGGAGACCGGGCTGCCTTTTCAACCATTTATCAGGACCACATACAAGTCCTGTATAGTTATGGAATCAAAGTTTGCGATGATGGAGAAATAGTAGAAGACTGTATTCAGGAGCTGTTTATTTATTTATGGCACACCAAAGAGAATTTAGGCCCCACTACGAATATTAAATATTATTTATTTAAATCTTTACGACGAAAAATTCAGGCTTATATAGAAGCTGACACCAAAAAGAATAAAATCAGTACTGCCTTTGCCAACGACCGGCCAGCAACCGAAGATTCTCCGGAATATTTGCTCCTGGCAGAAAACCACCAAAAAAATAACGAGGAAAAGATGCAACAGGCATTACTTACCTTAACCAATACGCAACGCGAAGCTATTTACCTCAGGTTCTATGATAATCTTGGTTTTCAGGAGATAGCCGATATCATGGGATTGCAATTAAAATCAACTTATAACCTTATCTCTAAAGCTATTGAGGTGTTAAGAGAACAAATACAAACCATTGTGCTCTCCCTTATTCTTTCCTGCGCCCTCCTTTATTAGATTTTTATCCTATTTAACTCTATTATCTTAAAACAATCTTTGTAAATCATATTTTTTTTAAATTAATTTAATACTTAACCTATTATGTTTTAAAAATTATATTCATTTATCCTTTTTGGTAAACAAAATATATTTTTTTTAAAATATCCCGGAAATTATGATGGAGAAATAAGGACTTTGCTCTTTACCTTATAAAAGCAGTCTTGTCAATTACTTATTTCTGTCGCATGGATTATTCCCGCTTTACCGTCCAGGATTTTTTGATGGATGATTATTTTCAGAACTGGGTATTGAAACCGGATCATGAAAATGAAACTTTCTGGCGCCATTGGTTAATCGAACATCCGCAGCAGAAAGCCGATATTTTGCAGGCCCGGGAATTAATGCGCTCGCTTGATATTAAACCGGCTATTTTACCCCCTGCCAAAGTGAATAAAATCTGGAACAACATTGAGGCGCAAACCCGGGAAGCCCCGGTAATACAACTGGTGCCGGAAAAAGAACGGGCTGCTAAAACGCAGATAAACTGGTTTCAGGTGGCGGCCGTTTTTATCGGTATTTTATTCACTGGGCTGGCTTTCTGGAAATTTATGCAACCGGACGGCCAAAATATTATGGTAGCAACTGGTTTTGGCGAGACCCGGGAAATAACCCTACCCGACAACTCCAGAGTGGTATTAAACGGCAATTCTTCTT
>JAQBNV010000459.1 GCA_028288395.1 Adhaeribacter sp.
CAACATTCCGGTGCTCCTGCAAGTATGCTCATTAGGAAAGCATATTGGCAGGTTTATATATAGCGCTGACATTTCGCGTTTCCGGAAATCTACAATGAAGAAAAAATTACTGTTTTTTTACTTTTGGCTGTTGGGTATAGTGGGGCTTGGGCAGGTACCCGCGTCAGATTCGGTGCTGCACCAGGTATATTTATTAGGCAATACGGCTACTGCTCCTATTCCGGAAGACAATCTGGCGGCTTTTCAAAAAGAATTAAGTGCGCAAAAAAGTGCTTTTACAGTAGTGCATCTGGGCGATATTTTAGCTAACGAAGGCCTGAGCCAGAAAGAAAAAGTAACGGCCGATAAAATAGATCTGCTGCTGCAAATGGCCAATACCAACCCGCTGGGCAGAATGTATCTGGTACCCGGCGACAAAGACTGGGACAACTCCGGGCCGGCCGGCTTAACCGATGTAAAGCGCCTGGAAGAATACCTGAACCGCAACCTGAACCAAAAGCAGGCGCTGCTACCGGGTAAAGGTTGTCCCGGCCCCGAAATAATAGATATTGGTACCAGTCTACGGGTAATTGCCATAAATACCCAATGGTGGATGCACCCGCACAAAAAACCCGAAGAGCCCGATACGGAATGTAAAATAAATACCCGCGAAGATTTTTTGGAAGAACTGGAGGATGCTATTACCGGGGCCAAAAACCGGAATATATTAATGGTGGGGCATCACCCTATTCAATCGAATGGCATGTACGGCGGGCGGATGCCGCTCCGGAAGCACTTGTTCCCGCTATCCGACCGCAACCCGGCCAATCGCCTGCCGCTCCCGTTCCTGGGCAGCTTTTACGCCGCTTTCCGCCAGAATATTGGCACCCCGCGCGACATGGCCAATCCGGATTACCAGGCTTTCAAAAAAGAACTAGGCCGGGTTCTAAAAGAGAATCCACAAGTTATTTACGCCGCCGCTCACGATTATAATTTGCAACTCAACTACTTCGAAGAAAATTATCACTTGGTTTCGGGCAGTTTTGTTCAGAAAGATTTTGTAGGTAAAAATGCTTTAAGCCTGGTTAACGCGGCTAAAACCGGCTTTAGCAAACTCACATATTATGCCAGCGGCAAAGTAACCAGTACCTTTTATACTTTTAGCCCAACCGGGCTACAGGAGCTGCAAACGCTGCCATTATTCAGCTCGGCCTGCTATCCGGAGGCCAACCCAAAAGTACCCATAAACAGATCTTTCGGGCCTTGCCTGGCTGTGGCGCAGCCCGATAGCAATGAGGTTGCGGCTAAACCCAATCAAGCCGCTTCCGCCCGGTTTGCCACAGTGGTAGCGGGTCCGGAATATGCAGCCAACCCTTTTAAGCAGTTTTTCCTCGGCGAATTATATCGCAAAAGCTGGACCCAACCCGTAAAATTACCTTACCTGCACCTGAGCCAGTACCCGGGCAAACTTTCGCTGGTAAAAACCGGCAGTGGGCTGCAAACCAAATCGTTGCGGCTGCAAAACCGCAATGGCCGCCAGTATGTATTCCGGACAGTAGCCAAGGAGCCCATTGGCATTGTGCCTCCGGAACTACGCTATACGGCGGTAACCGATCTGCTCCAGGAAGTAAATCCGACCACCCAACCCTACGGAGCTTTGGTGGTGAGCAAACTTTTAGATGCCACCGATATCTTACACGCCCAGCCTGCCTTATACGTTTTAGCCGACGACCCGGCCTTGGGAACATTGGGTGCCGAATACAAAAATTTAATTGGCCTGCTGGAAGAACGTCCCGGCGAACTGGAGAATGACAAAATTGCATTCGGCGGTGCCGACGATATTAAGAAAAGTTACCGGTTCTTCCGGCAGTTATACCAGGACCACGACAATCGCTTGGACATACGGGCTTACGGCCGGGCCCGGGCTTTTGATATATTTATTGGCGACGCGGACCGCCACGCAGATAACTGGCGCTGGGCCGAGTACCAGAACGGCAATCAGCGCCGCTACCAACCCATTCCGCGCGACCGGGACCAGGCTTTTGCCCGGTGGGAAGGCTTATTTTTCTGGCTGGCCGACCGGGAATGGGCCTCGGTGAGCATTCAGAACTTTGACGAAGAACTAAGTGGTATTACCAGTTTAACCTGGACTGCCAGGCACCTCGACCGCTTTTTACTCACTTCTTTATCAAAACAGGATTGGCTGGATTTAGGAACGGAACTGCAGCAGCAGATGACCGATAAAGTCATTTACGAAGCCATTGTCCAGTTACCACCCGAAATAATTCCTACTGATGGCCAGGAAATCGGCCGCCGGTTAAAGGCCCGCCGCGACCGGTTGCCGGCTGCCCTGGAAGCTTATTACAAATTGCTATCCCGCTACGTAGATGTGGTAGGCTCGAATAAAAACGAATATTTTAAAATAGAGCGACTCCCCGACGCCAGTGTGCGCGTACAAATGTTTCAGAAAGATAAAAATACAAACCTGGCAGAAGGTCCGGCCCTTTTCGACCGCACCTTTTACAAAGCCGAAACAAAAGAAATCCGCCTTTATGGTCTCGATGGCAAAGATGTAATAGACGTTAGCGGCGACGCCGGCACCAGCATCCGGCTACGGGTAATCGGGGGTTATGGCAACGACAGCATCCGCGATGCCTCCCGGGTACGCAGCAGCCTGCGGAAAAACACTATCATTTACGACAACACCGATACCAAACTAACTTTAGGGCCAGCCAGCCAGAACCGGACCGCCGATAACCCAAATATTAACCAGTATCGCCGGCAGGCTTTCGAATATAATACCTATAACCCCAGCGGCAGCCTGTTATACAATCAAAGCGATGGCTTCGGCATAACCTTTGGCATTAATTACAAGCGGCAGCGTTTTCGGAAACCCGATTACGGCAGCCTGTACGGCATTAATTTCCGGGCTACGCAATTCGGCAACCTGCAGCTTACCACCGATTTTACCTGGCGGCAGGCCCTGGGCAACTGGGATGCCGGCACTTTCGTGGACATCGGGCGTAACTTTCCGTTCTATAATTTTTTCGGGTTAGGCAATAACACCGGTAAAACCGAAAATCTATACGACGATAATTACTACGTTGCCCGCTTCAGTGGCCTGGTAAGCCATGTTTACCTGCAACGGCAATTTTTCGGGCGCAGTTATTTCCGAATTGGGCCCCATTACGAAAACTTCTCTTCGCACATCAAACCCGGTACTTTTATCGATGAAACCACGGGGCCGCTGGGCGATCTGGAGAACCAGCAGCTGATAGGAGGCAGTACGGTGTTTAACTTAGATTTGCGCGACAAACCCACTTTTACGCAAAAGGGCGTGCGGCTTTACGCCAGCCACCACAGTTATCGGCGGCTGCAAGGCACCAAAGATTATTTTGGTATTAGTCAGGGTTATCTCGATTATTACGCCACCGCGCGGCTGGGCTTGCCAATTACGCTGGCTTTACGGATAGGCGGCGCAAAAAATTATGGCGAAAATTTACCTTTCTATAAATATACGACCCTGGGCCAACTCCAAAACTTACGGGGCTTTGTCCAAAACCGGTTTTCCGGCGATGCCAGCGCCTATCTAAATTCCGAATTGCGTTTCCATGTGGGACAGGTAAACAATTCGTTTTTGCCTTTCCGTTATGGCCTGCTTACTTTTTACGATCAGGGTAAGGTTTGGTACCAGGGCGATGCAACCGGCGGCTGGCACCATGGGTACGGAGGTGGTTTTTATCTGGCCCCGTTCGCCGAACGTTTTACTTTCTCGATGCTCCTCCAGCACTCGCGCGAAGAAAATATGCTGTTTCAGTTTGGCGCCGGTTTCCGGTTCGATAACTAACTGAAGTTTTATACTAACTTAAAATACGTCCGCGCTTTGTTTTAAAAACTTAGTTGCTGCAAAAAGATTGGCTCCCAAGTTTTCAGAAACTTTCGCGGGTGTCCCCCTCATGATAGTTTCATTTGGTCTTAGCCTTTACTCAGTTGGTTAAAAATATTTGCTAACAATTTACCTTAGTCAGAGGATACTTGGAAAGAATAGACATCTTTAAGTAATAATACTCATATTACTTCAGAGCTGCGCTCTCGTAAATTTTTATTGTGGGTTGTCTGGCGCGGGCGTCCTCGGCCGGGCTTCTTTTTGCTGGCCTCTTACTAAACCATGGTGTATATTTCAGATAGCTCCTTCCGGCCTTTGGCCGCATTGAATATTTAAACTGAAAATAATATTAGCCAGAGGCCAGAGGAAAACAGACACGAGGCTGGCGCCCGCGCCAGATAAATACCAGATAAATAGTTGCCCTGTTTTCCTAACGCGCAACTTTGAAGTATTAATACTATAATTTTACAGTTTGTATAGGAGGTAAACGATACCCCTAGTTTTTATTTTACTTACTTTTCTTCTGCAGGTTTAACTACAACAGTTTTATTAACAATTGTTAAAAGCGGCGAATCAGAGGAATAGGGGACTCTACCTGATGGAACTACCTTTGATGATTCGACTAGGTGAACTTCTTGGTCATCAAAAAATATATGCGCACCAAAAGCTTTAAGTACATTGTCTTTTGATAATCCGCCTAAGAAATAAGCTTCATCTACATAAACGCCCCATTTTCTTAAGGTTTTAATTACCCTTATATGCGAAGGAGCATTTCTGGCTGTTACAATTGCTATTCTTAAAGGTGATAGTTCAATTGTAGTAGGCAATTCATCTTGAATTTTAGAAAGTTTTATTAATAATTTAGCAAATGGGCCTTCTCCCAATGGAATATTTTC
>JAQBNV010000515.1 GCA_028288395.1 Adhaeribacter sp.
TTTAGATAATACCCAAGCATTAAACGGCGACATGGCCGGGCCGGTATGGCGGGAGAAGAAACGAATTTCTTTAATCAGATCTTTAGGACCCACAATAACGCCACCTAAAACCCGGCCCTGGCCGTCGATAAATTTGGTGGCCGAATGCAATACTAAATCGGCACCGTAATCTATGGGAGTTTGCAAATAAGGCGTTGCAAAACAATTGTCTACAATCAGAATTAAGTTATGCTTCTTTTTTAAAGCACCTAACCATTCCAAATCGATTAACTCCAACTGCGGATTGGAAGGCGTTTCGATAAATACTATCTTGGTGTTGGGCTGAATCAGGCTCTCCCATTCTTCCGGTTTGTCGCTATCGGCGTAAGTATACGTAATGCCCCATTTAGAGAGCACCTGGGTAAGTAGCTGGTGGGTATAAACAAATACCGAACGGGATGCTAATATATGGTCGCCGGATTGCAGAAAAGCGCCAAAGCTTACAAAAACGGCGGCCATGCCGGTAGCAAAAGCAAACCCATCTTCGGCTCCTTCCAGCAAACACATCTTCTGAATAAATTCGGAGGTATTGGGGTTGGAAAAGCGGGAATAAATATTGCCCTCCAGTTCGTCGGCAAACAAGGCGCGGCCCTGTTCGGCAGAGTCGAAGGTAAAGCTGGAGGTTAAATACAGTGGTACCGAATGCTCGCGGAACTCGGTGCGTGCCGCCTGGGTACGAATAGACTGGGTTTCTTTATTTTTACTTTTCAATTTGATTTCGGAATTAAGGTAATAATTTATTTTTAAGCAGATAAACCGGCCAGACAATTGAAGCTGCAGCAATTATTTAAAAGCAAGGAGGTTTAAATATTTCTGGGGGTTAAAAGTTATATTTTGATATCGTAAGTAAGTTTTAAGTTATAGGTTGTACGTTGTACGTTGATATTTCCTTCAATGTCAGGAGTTTCGGCTAAGGCCAGGTTATTCTTCATGCTATTCGGCTGCTTATTAATCGTAATAGTAAAGTATTCCGGTAAAATAATTTCGTCCGGTTGTTGGTAGCCTGCGCGAACATCCGACTGATATTACTAATATTTATAACCTATTCAGGCTGAATATTTATTAGCTTTCCCGCCAATTTTTTACTTTCTATTCGAATGGAATCTAATATCCAACATCCAGCGTCTAAAAGAACGAAGTATAAATATTACGTAGACTCAGGATAATAACTACCAGGCCCACCACAATCATCATGGTTTTAACGGGTAACCGGCGGGCAATCAGGGCTGCAAACGGGGCCGCGACCATGCCGCCCAATACCAAGCCCAGCACTACCTGCCAATGCGAAAAGCCAATAAGCGTTATAAACGTAACCGAACTGGCAAATGAAACAAAGAACTCGGTTAAATTTACCGAACCAATGGTGTACAATGGATTCCGGCCGCTGGCAATCAGCGACGAGGAAACAATCGGCCCCCAGCCACCGCCGCCCACCGAGTCGAGAAAGCCGCCGGTTACGGCCAGTAATCCCATTTTGCGGATGCGGCGTTTCTGCCGGTTTTTCTGAATGGCCTTGCGGATAATAATGAAACCCAACACCAGGGTATAAACTGCTACCAAAGGCTTGATAATGTAAGCATATTCTTCGGCCGAAGATAAAACATAAGCGCCGAGGATGGCTCCTAACACACCAGGTAGTAAAAGGGTTTTAAATAATTTGCTGTTTACGTTACCAAAGCGCAGGTGCATTAATCCGGAAACGCCGCTGGTAAATATTTCGGAAGCATGCACGCTGGCGCTGACGGCTGCGGGTGGTATGCCAAACGAGAGCAGAAAGGTAGATGCGCTTACGCCGTAGGCCATACCCAGCGCCCCATCGATCATTTGGGCAATAAAACCGCCCAGCATAAAATATAAAATATCGGAATCGATGCTATCAGCAGCCTGCAAGGCATAACCGCCAATGGTTGCGAGTGGTAGAAAACTGAAAAGCAAGTGCCCGAAAACCATGAGTGCAACGGCCGAAAACCCCAGCAACAAGCGGTAACGCCAGCTATGACGTATAAAAGGTATTTTTTGCGGGGTAACCGGCGCTACAGGAGTGGTAAGCATCGCATCTGGTGCCAGTGAGGCAGTAACGGCATTTAGCTGTTTTACCTTCTCGGCAAAATCACCAGACAAGGTGGTACGGATGCGCTCGATATTCTGGAGCAGGCTATCCATTTCGGGCGGGAAAGTTTCATTTAAAACCTCTTTTACCCGCTTGGCTACGGTAGGCGATTTGCCGTTGGTGGAGATGGCGATTTTCAGGTTACCTTTCTGTACGATAGAACTCAGGTAAAAATCACATTCCTGAGGCGTATCAGCTACGTTGGCTAATATTTTCCGGGCTTTGGCCACCTGCTTAATGTAGGAATTAACTTCTTTGTTGTTGGTAGCGGCAATTACCAGGTCCTTGTCCGCTAAATCGGCTTCTTCGAATGGCTTCCGGATCAACCTGAGGTTGGGGTGTTGCGCAACCAAGGCGCTTATTTCGGTCCGGATTTCGGGTGCTACCAGGGTTACGGTAGCGTCCGGGCTGTTGCGCAAAATGGCCGTAATCTTTTCTTCGCCCACTAAACCACCGCCCACGATGAGCGTGTGCAGATTATGTAGTTTCAGGAAAACCGGGAATAAATGGTTTTCAGTAGTAGCAATTGATTTTTCGGTTTCGGTTAACACTTAATTATATTTTGCCTCCTTCCCAACCTGCTCCCGGGTAAAAAGCCCTGTTTTAAAGGAAAAGGAGAAGATTAGGGGTAAAGTATTTAGCTATTCTTTGTTACTAATCAGCGATTATGGCAAAAATAGACATTAATTAAAAAATTTTATTCCTTAGCTTTTCCAGGTAAAGCCAGTTAAACCATGCAGGCTTACTTTATAAAGGTGTTGCTTTATCCAAAACAGCCTGGTTATCCGGTATGGTTTCCAGTAAAGCCTGCATCAATTTATCAAGTTCCTGGGCAGTAGTTTGATCAGTGATGCTGCTTAAGTGCTTGATTTTACTTCGGGCTCCCGAAATTAAAAGGGTGGCATTCTTCCCAACTTTTGCTCCCAGCGTATCCATAATAAGCATCAAGGATTCGAAAGCCTTCTCGCCCAAACCGGAAGCAACAATTAAAGCAACCGGTTTACCGGAGAAAAGGGTGGTAGCTACGGTCCATTCCAGCGCATTTTTTAGGGCGCCGGGTAAACTGAATACATATTCCGGGGTGCAGATGACAATGCCATCGGCTGCTTCTATTTGCTCCCGAAATTCCTGGACCGACTGGGGCAGCATTTCGTTATCAATATCAGGGTTAAAGTGGGGCAGGCCGGCAAGGCCATTATAGCGTCGAATATCCAGGGTGTCTCTATATTTATCCGATAAATGCCTTAGAAGCAATTCATTAACTGAATTGCTTCTAAGGCTTCCCAAAATAGCCATTATTTTTTTTCGGGTTGCTGCCATAGCGGTTCCGTTTTATTTGCTTCTAACCCGATATAATGCGGAAGGCCGGTTAAACGTTTACCCGCAGGATTTCGGTTAGTACTTCGGGGCGTTTTACTTCCGCCCCCCGGTGCGCACTGGCTGCTTCCAGAAAACGGAAAGCATCCGCTAAGTAAGAAGCGGCAAAATCAACCGAAGGTTCGTTCTGGTTAATCTGCATGACGTGGGTTCTGAAATCCGGTTCGAACGTGAAGGTGCCCTCCCGCACAAAGGTCGCATCAAAATCGTTTATAATGCCCACCTGGGTATTGGTGCTCAGGTCGCGGGCTAATAACAAAGCTTTGGCCGTGCTCACAAATACACTGTAACTGTGATAAATAGAATCGGCGTATGCGCCCTCTTTAAAGGCTTCGGCAGCCCATTCGGCTTTTTCTTCGGCATCAAAAAGCAAAGTAGCTACCAAATCAATCATCACGCCGGCACATTCGCCTACCCCGATAGCGGTTGCAAATTGTTCTACGTGGCCCCAGTCTACATAATCGCCGGGCTGCAGTTTGGTTAAATCAGCCAAGGGCTTCAACAATTGGTAGAAATAATTTT
>JAQBNV010000561.1 GCA_028288395.1 Adhaeribacter sp.
CATTATTTGTTAACCCCCGATAATCTTATGATGAAAAGAACCTTACTGCTATTGTTTTGCCTTTTTACGGTAAACCTGCTTTTTGCACAGGATAATATTACCATAACAGGCAAGGTTACAGATGCTACTACCGGCGACCCACTGCCGGGTGCAACTGTACAAGTAAAAGGCACCACTTCTGGTGGCGTTGCCAATGTTTCAGGATTCTATACCGTATCGGCGCCGGCTACCGGAACGCTGGTGTTTTCTTTTCTGGGGTTTTTAGACCAGGAAATAGCTATAAATAACCGCACTGTTATAAATGTAGGTCTTGCTACGGATGCGAAGGCTTTAGAAGAAGTAGTAGTTATTGGTTATGGTACGGCTTCACGCAGAGACCTGACCGGATCAATTGCCACCGTAAAAGGTAGTGAAGTTGCCGACCGGCCATCCGCTAACCCGATCTCCTCTATCCAGGGCAAAGTTGCCGGGGTGCAGATTGTAAATAACGGCCGGCCTGGTGCTTCGCCGGATGTCCGGATTCGGGGAACCAACACAATTGGTAATGTGCAGCCTTTGTATGTAGTTGATGGTATTCTAAATGACAACATCAACTTTGTGAACCCCGCCGATATTGAATCCATGGAAATTCTCAAAGATCCTTCTTCTCTGGCTATTTTCGGGGTAAGAGGTGCCAACGGGGTAATTGTAGTTACTACCAAAAGAGCCAAAGCCGGTCAGGTTCAGGTCAATTTTAACTCTACGGTTGGGGTAAAAAATGTAGTTGACCGGATTGAATTAACCGATGCCGCACAGTTCCGGCAGCTTTATGATGAGCAGTTGGTTAACCAGGGCAGTACCCCTTATAACTATACTAACTGGCAGGGCAACACCGACTGGCAAGATCAAATTTTTCAGAAAGGTATGTTGAATTATAACAACTTAAGCCTGGCCAGTTCTACCGAGAAGAACCGCTTTTATATGGGCCTGGGTTATACCACCGAAGAAGGAATTATAAAGCACGAAAAATATCAGAAAATGACGGTTAACCTGAGTGATGAGCTGCAGGTTTCCAAAGCGCTGAAATTTGGTTTTACTTTTAACGGCTACCGGGCCAAACTGCCACAGGAACGAAGTGTGGGCGGAGCTTTGCTGGCCGCACCTATCGCAGAACCATATAATGCCGAATGGGGTATGTACGGTACCTTGCCTAATTTTCAGCGGGCACAGGTCTGGAATCCTTTAGTAGATATTGAGTTGAGAAAGAACACCGCTATTAATTACGAATACCGGGCGGTGGGAAGTGTTTTTGGTGAGGTGACCTTTTTAAAGGATTTCACTTTCCGGACTGCTTTGTTTGCCGATTATGGCTTTAACCAAGGGCGCAGTTATAGCCCAATTATTACCGTTTATAATCCTGAAATTGTAAATGCCGCTCCTATTGATTCCCTGGAACGTATTTCTTCGGTAAGTCAGAATCAAAATATATATACCAAGATCCAGAGCGATTACCTGCTGACTTATAAGAAAGCCTTCGGCGATCATGATCTGACAGTGCTAGGCGGTATCACATCTTACTTCAATTCTTTCGAAGGCGTTAATTCCAGCCGGAGACAGGGTGGCGGCCAGCCCATTCCGAATGATCCGCGCTTCTGGTATACCCAAATTGGCGATGTGGCTTCTACTACCGGTAGCGGAAGCGCCTGGGATCGGGCCACGCTTTCGTTCCTTTTCCGGACCCTGTATAATTATAAAAGCAAATATTTGTTAAATGCCTCTTTCCGCCGCGACGGTTCTTCGGCTTTCCCCAAGAATGGCGGTCGCTGGCAAAATTTTGGCGCCGTTGGTGCGGGCTGGATTATGAGTGAAGAAACTTTTATGGGTGGCCAGACTTTCCTGGATTATCTAAAACTAAAAGGCTCCTGGGGTATTTTGGGCAATCAGAATACCGGCGAAAACTACCGCTATCCTTATTACCCAACCCTTACGAGTGCTAATTCAGGCGTATTCGGCAACAATATAATTCCGGCCCTGGAACCAGAATATATTCCTGATCCAAATTTACATTGGGAAACCGTGCGTTCCTGGGAGGTAGGAGCTGAGTTGGCCACTTTGAATAACCGCCTGAGCGCTGAACTTACTTACTATAATAAGTTAACGAAGGATATTTTAACCTCCGTACCCGGCATTGCCGGCACCCGGCCGGGTTTAGGTAACCTGGGGGAAGTATCTAACAAAGGTTTCGAGTTATCAACTACCTGGAACGATAATATTGACAGCGACTGGTCTTACTCCATTAGCGGTAATCTAACCACTATTAAAAATGAAGTGCTTTCATTGGTGAACTCCGGCTATCGCATTGTGCAGGATCCATCCCGTACCGAAGCCGGCTATCCGATTGGTTATTTCTATGGCTACACCGCCAACGGTATTTATCAGACCAACGAGGAAATCCGGTTGTCGCCGGTTAATTCCCTGAACGAGGTAAGACCAGGTGATATTAAATTTAAAGATATCAATGGTGATAACGTAATCGATGAAAACGACCGATCGATGATTGGTAATCCTACCCCGGATTTTACTTACGGCGCGTCTTTTAATTTAAAATACAAGGGCTTCGATTTTAATACCGACCTGATGGGCGTTTACGGCAATGAGATATTCCGCAACTTTAGCCGGGGTACTTTTGCCCAGTTCAATTATCCGGCTTACCGCCTGGACCGTTGGCATGGGGTGGGAACCTCTAACTGGGAGCCTATTTTGCACACCGGCCGGGCTAATAATTACCTGATATCTTCTTACTACATCGAGGATGGTTCTTTTTTCCGGATCCGCAACATTCAACTGGGTTATAACTTCAATCCCGCCCTGCTTAGTGGTGCCCGGATCAAAGCTTTGCGCGTGTACGTGAATGCCCAGAATGCATTTACCTTTAAACAGAACACCGGTTATACCCCAGAATTAGGCGGCAGCGCTACAACTTTTGGAGTAGATAATGGAACCTATCCGGTTCCGGCCATTTATACCTTTGGGGTAAACGTTAATTTCTAATTCAGAAAAGCAACAGACTTATGAATAATTTATTTAAGATAAAATCGCGGGTAATACTAACCGCGCTTAGTTTTACCCTCGCCTTGTCGGGGTGCGAAGACTTTTTGGAACGCAAACCCCTGGGGCAATATACAGCCGACGATTTAACCAGCGGTTCTTTCGAAGGTCAGGTTTTTGCGGCTTATGCTGGTCTGCGCAATAGTGGCGTTAGCGGCTTGCCTTACGTAGCTGTCCACAATATTCGTTCCGATGATGCTGTTAAGGGCAGTTCGGTCAGCGATGGCATTGATGCGGAAAACATCTTTGATAATTTCCAATATTCCAAAGATTTCTGGCTGATTAATAACTACTGGACCGGGCATTATAACCTGATTTCCCTAACAAATAATGTTATTACGGCGGTGGATGAAGTGGCTAATCCCGATCAGGCTACTTTAGTAAACCGGGCCGAAGCTAAGTTTTTGCGGGCTTATGCTTATTTTAACCTTGTCCGCTCTTTTGGCGAAGTACCTAAAATTGATTTCAGAATTACCGAGCAATCCCAAGCCAATGTGCGCAAATCAACGGTGGCCGAAATTTATGCCTTAATTGATGCTGACTTGCAGGAAGCCGCAGGTGTTTTGCCCATTTCCTGGGATGTACGTTTTTCTGGACGCGTAACCCAAAAAGCCGCCAAAGCCCTGCAGGCAAAAACATTCCTGTACCGGCAGAATTGGTCTGGGGCTTTATCGGCCGCAGAGGCTGTAATCGGTAACATGACCAGCCTGAGCACCCCTTATCAGCGGATTTTTACGGAAGAAGGTGAGAATTCAGCGGAGTCTATTTTTGAAATTCAGGCCGTTTATACCCAAACCCTAAATAACCTGGGAGTGGAGTACGCCCAGGTGCAGGGCGTAAGAGGTGCGGGTGCTTGGGATTTAGGCTGGGGCTGGAACACGCCCACCCAATCGTTGGCGGCCGCTTTTGAACCCGGTGATCCCCGGAAAGATGCCACCTTGCTTTATTCCGGCCAGGTAAACCCGCCCTATAACGAAAATGTACCGCCACCAACACCCGATGTTCCCCGGCCATACTGGAACAAGAAAGTTTACACCAATCCATCCGTGCGGCAAGCTACTAACAGCCGGTTCGGGCAATGGTTAAATGTGCGCATCCTACGTTACGGCGATGTGGTACTGATGGCTGCGGAAGCCGCTAATGAATTAGGCAGAACAGCAGATGCTTTAAAATACCTCGAAATGGTTAGGGCCCGGGCCCGGGGTGGTAATGCTGCCATTCTGCCGCGGATAACCACCACTAACCAGGCCGGATTACGGGATGCCATTCGCCACGAAAGAAGGGTGGAATTAGGAATGGAAAACGAACGTTTCTTTGATTTGGTGAGATGGGGTATTGCCCAACAGGTATTTCAAACCGCTGGCCAAACCGGATATCAGCCCAGGAACCGTTACCTGCCTATTCCACAACCCGAAATTGACCGTTCCAATGGAGTGTTGGTGCAAAATCCGGAATATTAATCCTGGTGTTAAAATAATTGTATAAAACCTGAATGTAATAAACTTTTTATATGAAGAACAACATTATTTATTTAATGCTGGCCCTTTTCTTAAGTGCCCTCATGGGGGGCGGTACTCTGACTTCATGTCAGAAAATGGAAAGGCCCGAGCTAATAATTATTCCGGATGATACCGCCCGGCTAAATGGTCCCCTGCAAAGATATTTTGCTTTTGAAAACAGTGTTATTGATAGCATTCACGATGTTAAAGGTACAGCTACCGGTATTACTTACGTGGACGGTGTTAGGAACAAAGCCATTAAAGGATCCGCTACCGGCCAGGTTGAGTATGCTTCGGCTGGAAAGATGGCCGACATGGAAAGTTTTACAGTAGCCTTCTGGATGAACACCGAAAAACACAAAGGTGGTGCCCAAAGTGTTTTTATGCTATCCAACACCGACGACTTCTGGGGTAATATGTTCCTAATGCTGGAAGGAAACGAGAGCCCAACCGATAATTCGATGCTGGCTAAGTTCAACTTTGCCGGCCAGTGGATTGAATTTAACGGCAATAATGGCCTGAACCGCTTGCCGGATATGTACGGAAAGTGGCATCATCTGGCTTGTTCTTACGATGGCAAGACTTCCAAGTTTTCGGCTTACCTCGATGGCGCCAAACTAAATCTGCCGGCCAGCGCTACCGACCGGAAAAATGGTACTGCCCCGCTGGGGCCTCTGAAATTTAAAAATGTATCCAAATTTGTTATTGGCGGTTTTCAGCAACACGTAGGAATTAAGCCGCCGGCTGATGAATGGATGCTGCATTACACCGGTATGCTGGATCAGTTCCGAGTTTATACCAAAGCCCTTACCGATAACGAAATAAATGCTTTATACACCGGCAAGAAATAACTTGCCAAACTGCTTATTTAAAGGGGGATACCTGTTCTGGACCAGAGCAGCCCCCCTTTATTATTTAATTAATACCAGTAATACCAGAATATTCTTTCTGCTGGGTATTTAGTTTTCTTATCCTAATGAACAACCGAGTAGTTATACGTTTTATATGCTGGGCAGGCCTGCTTTTTTATTCCTGTAAAAAGGAAGAAAGTTCTGCGGTTCCAGCTTCTTCTTTCGATTATACCTCGGTTACGGTAAATGGCCTAAATAGCGGCTTTGTCTATAAAAACGTTAATCTAAACCCGGTTTTAAAATTTGTTTTTTCGGAGCCGGTCGATAAGAGTTCTGTAGCCAAGAGTTTTAGCTTTAAAGATGATGCGGGAACAGCAGTGTCTTTTCGGGTTGGGTATGCGGACGCAAATAAAACGGTGGAAATTCAACCCGTAAATCTGCTGGCTGCTTTTTCTGGCTATACGGTTAGCGTCACCAATGCCCTGGTAGCGGAGTCGCAGGTTAAACTCAAAATACCGCTGCTGATCACCCTGCAAACCGGTGCCGATGACACCGATAAATTCCCCCGAATTTCGGATGAAGAATTATTGACCTTGGTGCAAAGGCAAACTTTTAAATATTTCTGGGACTTTGGCCATCCGGTCAGTGGTTTAGCCCGGGAAAGAAATACATCGGGTAATACCGTTACCTCCGGCGGGTCTGGGTTTGGCATCATGGCGCTGGTTACCGGGGTTCACCGGGGTTTTATCAGTCGCGCCGAAGGTCTGGCCCGGATGCAGGTAATAGTTGATTTCCTGCAAAATAAAGCCCAGCGTTTTTACGGTGCTTACCCACACTGGTTAGATGGCAATACGGGCAAGGCATTAGCCTTCAGTACCAAAGACAATGGCGCCGACCTGGTAGAAACAGCTTTACTGATGCAGGGCCTTTTAACGGCCCGGCAATATTTTAATACCGCCAATGCCTCCGAAACTGCATTGAGGAATAATATTACCACCATTTTTAAGGGAGTAGAATGGGATTGGTTCCACAAAGACATTAGCAACACCCTGTACTGGCACTGGAGTCCGGATTTTGCCTGGGATATGAATATGCCCATCCGGGGCTGGAATGAGAGTTTGATTACTTATGTGCTGGCCGCTGCTTCACCCACCCATACCATACCTAAAACTGTGTACGACAACGGCTGGGCAAACAATGGCGGCATGCGCAATGGTAACACTTATTATGGGGTAAATTTGCCGCTGGGTCCCGAGCTGGGCGGACCATTATTTTTTGCACATTATTCTTTTTTAGGCCTTAACCCCAATGGTTTGACCGATGCTTTTGCTAATTACGAAGTGCAAAACCGGGCGCACGCCTTAATAAACTATAATTACTGCAAAGCCAACCCCAAGGCATTTTATGGGTACAGCGAAGATTGCTGGGGCTTAACCGCCAGCGACATTCAGAACGGCTATACCGCCAGTTCGCCTACCAACGATCGGGGCTACATTGCCCCTACGGCGGCACTTTCTTCTTTCCCTTATTCCCCAAAAGAATCTATGCAGGCGCTGCATTTCTTTTACTACAAGCTGGGCGATAAAATCTGGAAAGAATATGGCTTTGTAGATTCCTTTTCTTTACACGATAAATGGTTTGCCGATTCATTCCTGGCCATAGACCAGGGGCCAATTATTATCATGATCGAAAACCACCGGAGCGGCCTGCTGTGGGATTTATTTATGAGCGCCCCCGAAGTAAAAAGTGGTTTAAAAAAACTAGGCTTTTCGGGCCCTAATATTTAGGGGCAAAGCACCCGGTAGTTTTAAATTTTAAAATCAAATACGCTATGAAGAAATATTTTTTACTTTTCTTTCTTATTTTAATCCATAGCCTTTGGGGCTGTCCAAACAGGGGTG
>JAQBNV010000606.1 GCA_028288395.1 Adhaeribacter sp.
GTTACGGCCCGGTTCGATGAGGAAAGGAATATTAAAGAAGGGGAGAAGCTGGAAAAAGCGGGTTGCTTTGTTATATACGGCATCAACAAATACAAGACCCACACCAAAATGCTGATGATCATCCGCAAGGAAGGCGATAAAGTAACGCGCTATGTGCATATTGGCAGTGGTAATTACAATGAGCAAACCAGTCGGTTATACACCGACATCAGTTTATTAACCACCGACGAAACCTACGCCCACGACGTATCGGAATTTTTCAATGTAATTACCGGGCATTCTTTCCCCAACGAATACCAGTACCTGATTACGGCCCCAAAAGATATGCGCCACCAGATATTGGAACTTATCCGGACCGAAACCCAGAATGCCACCGAAGGGCGGGCCAGCGGCATTATCATGAAAATGAATTCTTTGGAAGACAAAGAAATTATAGATGAGTTTTACAAAGCTTCGAAAGCCGGGGTACCCGTTAAATTAATTGTGCGGGGAATATGCTGCCTGCGGCCACAACGTCAAGATCTAAGCGAAAACATAACCGTTATTTCAATTGTAGGTGAATTGCTCGAACATACACGGCTGTTTTATTTTCATAACCAGGGCGACCCGAAAATATACGGCGGCAGTGCCGATATGATGGTGCGTAGCTTCGACCGCCGCATTGAGGCTTTGTTTTTGATCGTTGACGAAACCCTGAAAAAAGTGACGATGAAAATATTGCAGTACAACCTGAAAGATAACCAGAATACTTACCTGATGCGGGAGGATGGGGCGTATATTAAAAAACGTGAACCCGAAGAACAAGCCTTTAACATTCACCGGGAATTTTACCAGATGGAGGTAAGTCCCGACGAAGAAATTCATTTATTTTAAAGTGCCGCTCCTGCCCTTCGTTTACTAAAAGTAATCGACAGGCAGGAGGCGACTTCTTTTATTATTTATTCTCGAAATCGGCGGTAATTTGTATTGACTTAGTATAATGGGTTTCGTAAAGGGCTTGTAAAATGCCATCTTTTAACCCAACAGTCGGCACCAGCATACTTTCGATCCGGCCCCATTTCATGGCAGATAAATAGATGCGGGCGGCGGGTACAATTACATCGGCGCGGTCAGGGTTCAGGAGTAAAACCGTTAGCCTCTCTTCCATGGTCATCGATTCCAACTGAACCACTATTTCCTCTATCTGCTTCCGGAAAATAGGTTTACCGGCCATTTTACCGGCCATTTCGTAAATTTTATTTATGTTGCCGCCGGTTCCTACGGCCCGGGTTACATGATTTTTGCGGGCGTTCTCTTTTACCCACTGCTTCATCGACATCCAGAGTTCGTCGTTTTTGCTACCCACCTGGTACCGGATAGAACCCATTTCGAAAGATTGGGAGGCAATCTTTTCCTGGTTTACATACACATTAAATTCGGTGCTGCCGCCGCCCACATCTATATGCAGGTAATTTTTTTCATCGAGCAGGTTAAATATTACTTTATTTATTAACTCCGCTTCCGTTTGGCCGTCGATAACATTAATTTGCATGTCCAGCTTAGCTTTCACCCGCTTAATTATTTCGGCGGCGTTGTGGGCCTGCCGCATGGCCGATGTAGCGCAAATCATGTAATGGCTCACATCGTGTACTTCCATCAGCAATTTCAGGGCGTGCAGAAATTTGGTAAACCGCTCTTCCTTGGCTTTGGAAATAATTCCGGTCGTAAAAACATCTTCGCCAAACTTTATAGGGTAGCGCAGGTATTCTACTCTTTTAAAAATATTTCTTTCGTTATAGTGCAGAACACTCGAAATCTGGCATCTAACCGCATTAGAGCCAATATCAATAGCAGCTAATTTCAATCGTATAGGTAAATGGTTATAAATATTTTGGCTCAAAGATAGTAGTAAACGGGGTAAAGTAGTAATTTTTATACCACTACTGCTTTTTTAACAACTTAGTTCAGGTACTTTTTGAAAACTTAATTTAGGAATAAGGAGGATAATGAATATTTCCCGGAACTTGAAGTTAAATATTGCTGGCATTTAACATTATAAAATATTATACCTGGGTGAATACTCAGGAATATAGTGCAAAAAGATAAATAAACCGGCAAAGCTTAAATATAAATATGATTAAAATAATCGAATGTCCGCGTGATGCTATGCAGGGCTGGCCTACCTTTATTCCGACCGCCGTAAAAACAGAATATCTGAACCTTTTGTTGCAGGTCGGCTTTGATACATTAGATTTTGGCAGTTTTGTCTCTCCCCAAGCCATTCCGCAGATGCAGGATACCGAAGCAGTATTAGCCGGTTTAGATCTGGAAAACTCCCCGACGAAACTATTGGCCATTGTAGCTAATCTGCGCGGTGCCGAACAAGCGGCGGGTTTTCCCGGCATCACGTACCTGGGCTTTCCTTTATCTTTGTCCGAAACGTTTCAGCAGCGCAACACCAAAAAGTCGGTGGCCGATGCTTTTACCGAACTGGCCCGGATCCAGGATTGTTGCACCCGACATGGTAAAATATTGGTGGTTTATTTATCTATGGGTTTCGGAAATCCTTATGGTGAGTTGTGGAACCGGGAGATTGTACTGGATTTTGTGCAGCGCTTAATGCCCCTGCAGGTTTCTGTTATTTCTTTAGCCGATACCAGTGGCGTAGCCGAACCGGAGAATATCCGTCTTTTATTTTCCGAGTTAGTGCCGGCTTTTTCGCACGTGGCTTTTGGCGCTCATTTGCATACCCGCCCTGATAATTGGGAAGAGAAATTATCCGCCGCTTACGTAGCTGGCTGTCAGCGATTTGACGGGGCGCTCAAAGGTTTTGGCGGGTGCCCCATGGCCAGCGACGAGCTGGTCGGTAACCTGGCTACCGAAAATATAATCCGCTTTTTCCAAAATATTAATTTACCTTTGAAGTTTAATAAAATAGCTTTGAACGCTGCCCTGGCGCAAGCGCCGGCTGTTTTTGTTTAATTTCAAATGAAGAAAAAAATAGTTGTAGATATATTTATTCCGTGCTTTGTAGACCAGTTATTCCCGGAAACCGGCCTTAATATGGTAAAGGTTTTAGAAAAACTTAACTGCGAGGTACGATACAATCCCAACCAGACTTGCTGCGGCCAGCCGGCTTTTAATGCGGGGTTTATGGAAGAAAGCGGGCGCATTGCGCATAAGTTTTTGCAGGATTTCACCAATGACCAAACCAATTACGTGGTGGCTCCTTCGGCATCCTGCGTTGGCATGATCCGTAATGCTTACCCGGATATTTTTATGTCTTCTTCGGAGTTTGTGAATTACCGCAACTTAGAAAAAAAGGTTTTTGAATTTAGTGAGTTTCTGGTAGATGTGCTGCGGGTTACGGAAGTTCCGGGTGCCCGCCTGGATGCAAAAATAACCTACCATGATTCGTGCAGCGCCCTGCGGGAATGCGGCATCAAAGCCGGACCGCGCGCTTTACTGCAAAATGTAGCCGGCCTGGAGCTGCTTGAAATGGCAGATACTGAAACCTGCTGCGGCTTTGGCGGTACCTTTGCCGTAAAATTTGAATCCATCTCGGTGGCCATGGCGCAGCAAAAAGTCGAAAATGCCCTGGCTTCCGGGGCCAATTATATTGTATCTACCGACTCTAGCTGCCTGATGCACCTGGATGCTTATATGCGGAAACAGAATATTAATTTAAAAGTAATGCATTTGGCCGACGTATTGGCTCAGGGCCTTTAGAGCATGTTTAAATTTTACTCTTTGGGCTGCAAACGTCCAGAACAAGAACCTCCGCAAGCCTTTTCCTCGCCCCATAGCACTGCTACGCGGCGCCAAAACGCTTCTGAAGAACCTTATTCTTGCCTTTTTAGCTTATAAAAGCAAAACTTAAACAAACTCTTAGTATTCCGGCGCTGGAAAATATAAAAAGGGGCAGCTGGAATAATATTTACCGGAAAAGACCGGGTTAAAGATTAATTGTGAACCAGGATATTTTTGGTTCTGCTTTTAGTTTGTGAACGCAGATCCTTTATTTTATGATTGATAGGCAAAAGAGCTAAAAAGCAGGTAAGGGTAATGGCAAAGGAGATGGCTGCTGCCATCATCAATGTATTATCCTGGCTATCGTTCATCAGGTTAATACCGCAAACAATGAGGCTGAAGGCGGTAAATACCAGGCCTAATTTGATAAGTAGCGTTTTGGCGAAATTAAACTGAGAGATTTGGGATTGGCACTCATTATAAAGTTCAAAATACGGTTTAGCCATAGTAGATGAGTTTTTATAATTGTACGTTTAGGTATTTGCCTTACTATTAGCAACTTCTACTACCAGTAAGGTGCACTAACCTACTAATTCTTTTGCATAAAAGAAAATTATTTAAGCATAATTTTAGAATATAGTACAATTTTATTCAACCATGACCGGTAAAAACTAGAAAAAGTACAATATTAAATCCAGCGCGGGTTTGCTAAAGCAATTTGTATATTTTCTCTTTCAGGTTAATGGAGGCCGGTACCAATGGTAGCCGAACGGCCGGGCCACAAATTTCCATTCTTTCTAAAATTGTTTTAATGCCAACGGGGTTTCCTTCTTCGTACATCAGGGGGTTAAGGTCTAATAACTGAAACAATATTTCGGAAGCTTCGGCAAATTTATTTTCCCGGCCTAATTTTACCATGCGACTGAACTTACCCGGAAAAGCATTGGCCAGCACCGAAATAACACCAACCGCGCCAAAAGTAAGCATTGGTAAGGCCAGCATATCGTCGCCGCTAATCAGCAAAAAGTCGGCTGGTTTGTGTTTGGCAATAACCATGCATTGTTCCAGGTTACCGGATGCCTCTTTCGTACCAATAATATTTGGATGACTTGCCAGCCGTAAAGTAGTTTCAGCGGAAATATTACTCGCCGTCCGGCCGGGGACATTGTACAAGATTACCGGAACCGGACAGGCATCGGCAATTCGAAGATAATGCTGGTAAAGGCCTTCCTGCGTGGGTTTATTATAATAAGGCGATACCGAAAGAATGGCGCTGATTCCTTCGAAATCTATCTGGGAAAATGATTGCACCATATCTTCGGTACAGTTACCGCCGGCGCCATAAACAATTGGTACTTTTCTTTTTACCTGCTGTTTTATAAAAGCCAGAATTTCCTTTTTTTCGGCCAGGGTGGTAGTAGCCGATTCGGCAGTAGTGCCATTAACCACCAGGTAATCAATGCCCTCCGAAACCGTGAAATGCAATAATTTGCCTAATCCTTCGAAATCTACTTTATTATCGCTGGTAAAAGGCGTAATAAGTGCTACGCCCGTACCTCTTAAATCATTCATGTGAACCTTATAAAAACAACAGGATATATTTCACCTTATAGGGGCCAAAAATAGGTAGAGTATATCGCAAATCAAAAAGATATTAACGTCCTAACAAGCCTAATAACTCGTTTACTGTAATTATTTTGATTTCTAATTCCTGGGCCTTCTCTCTTTTGGCCGGGCCCATCTTGTCGCCGGCCACCAGAAACGAAAGCTTTTTAGAGATGGCGCTTACTATTTTGCCGCCATTTGCCGATATTAAATCCTGTAGTTCGTCGCGGCTGTGGTTTTGGAAAACTCCCGAAATAACAAAAGTCTGACCGGCGAGCAAATCACTTTGAGTAGCCGTAGCCGCTGATTTTTCCTGACTGAACTGCAGGCCGGCGGCCTGTAATCGGCTGAGAATAACTTTGTTTTCAGGGTCAGTAAACCAGCTTAGGACCGACAAGGCAATCCGGTCGCCAATTTCCGGTACCTGAATCAAGGCATCGTAAGGGGCCTTTTCCAACAAATCAATCGTGGAGAAGTGCTGGGCTAATTTCCGGGCTACGGTGCTTCCTACAAACCGGATTCCCAGGGCAAACAAAACCCGGTCGAAGGGTGCTTCTTTTGATTTCTGAATACCAGCCAGAATATTATCTACAGTTTTGGCGCCAAAGCTAATGGTCCGGGTTTTGCCCGATTTTTCGCCATTATATTCTTTACTTAAACCCATCAGTTTTTCCGGGGTTAAGTCATAAAACTGATCGGGTGTTTTTACCAGTCCTTTTTCAAATAATAAATCAATTTTTCCTTCTCCCAGGCTCATAATATTCATGGCGTTGCGGCTGATGAAATGTTCCAGTTTGCCTTTAATCTGGGGCGGGCAGCCTTTCTCGTTCGGGCAATAATGGTGCGCTTCGCCTTCGGTCCGGACCAGAGGCGTCTGGCAGGCCGGGCAGGTATCGAGGTATTGCACCGGTTTGCTGTCGGGTAAGCGTTGGCTTTTGTCTACCCCGGTAATTTTAGGAATAATTTCGCCCCCTTTTTCCACGTAAACTACATCGCCGACATGAATATCGTGCCGTAATATTTCGTTGGCGTTGTGCAGCGAAGCCCGTTTAACCGTAGTACCAGCGAGTAAAACCGGTTGCAATAAGGCTACCGGGGTAACGGCGCCTGTCCGGCCGACCTGGTACTGAATGTCCAGAAGGCGGGTGGCCGCACTCATAGCTTTAAACTTGTAGGCGATGGCCCAACGGGGAATTTTAGCGGTATAACCTAATTCTTCCTGCTGGTTAAAATTGTTAACTTTAATAACGATGCCGTCGGTAGCAATGGGTAGCTCAAAGCGTTTGGTTTCCCATAATTTAATATATGCCATTACTTCCTCCAGGTGGTGGCAGACTTGGTACGTGTCCGAAACATTAAAGCCCCATTTTTTTAAAGCAGCCAGGGCTTCGGCATGGGTTTCGAATGGGAGTGGGGTGCTTAAATAGCTGTAAGCAAAACAACTAAGTTGCCGGCGCGCCACCAGCCCCGAATCCTGTAACTTTAAAGTGCCGGAAGCGGCATTGCGGGGATTAGCCAAAAGCACTTCCCCTATATCTTCGCGTTCGGCATTTAATTTTTCAAAAACCGAAAAAGGCATAAAAACTTCGCCCCGAACTTCAAATTCTTCTGGATAATCTGGGCCCTGCAGTTTTAGAGGAATGGTTTTAATGGTCCGGACATTGGCGGTAATATCATCGCCGCGGGTACCGTCGCCGCGGGTTACACCTCGAACCAATTCACCGTGGCGGTAAGTTAAGCTGATGGCTACACCGTCAAATTTTTGCTCGCAGACATATTCAAAATCGCCTTCCAAAACCTTGTGCACGCGTTTGTGGAATTCCCCTAAATCTTCTTCCGAATAAGTGTTACCTAACGATAGCATGGGGTATTTGTGCACGACCGTAGGAAAGCTTTTGGTAATACTGCCCCCCACACGCTGGGTAGGCGAGTTTGCCGGGCGTAGGTGGGTAAACTGATTTTCCAGTCGGTTCAGTTCTTCCAGCAGCATATCAAACTCATAATCCGAAACTTCCGAAAGGCTTTGGTGATAATACTGGTAGTTGAGGTGGTGGATACGGGCACTAAGTTCCTGAATGCGGGCAGCAGCTTCTGATTCGGTCATGAAAAAAGATAGTTTGACCCTGTAAAATTAAGAATATTTTTAAATGCCGCTTATTTAAAGTAATTAAAACCGCTGGTAAAATGGATTTAGTTTTATAGTAGCAGCAAAAAAACATTTGCAGTAATTATTCAACTTCCCGTAACCCCATAGTTAAAGTTTAGACCAATTGAACACAGTACAGATATTTACATTATTTTAAATGTTATGTTAAATACAAATATTTTAATAATAGCATTTTTCCAATTGATGCGGCTTTTCCACAATAAAGAATAGGGTTAAATACGTACTGAATAACCTCGGAAATATAAACCGTCCTTTATAAAACCAATTGTTAAAAATCTGTTTCCTCTTCTTTTTGGGTTATCCAGGAAACCGCATTTTCAATATCCGTAAATTCCTTGCTATTAAGGTTAAACTTTCCCTGCGATTGCATTTCTTTTGTAACGTCCTGGACATTTGTTTCTCTTTCTTTACTATCCGAAATAACGCGGGCAATTTTTTTTAGACCGGTTCCCAACAAGGCCTGGCCCAGCCGCATAGAAATAATTCGGTAGTTTTCGTCTTTCATCTCCGAAACAGTGTTTTTTGAATCAATTATTAGTTTGGTAATATAATAATTGTTGATTGTTTGGATGAGCTTAGTGAAAGAATATTCTATTGCCTGGACGGGGGTGTCTGTTAAGTCAGGCCATTTAACGTACAGTACATCGGTTTTTATTTCATACCTTAGTTCTATCAAACCGTCTTTGTGTAAAATCATGGCTATGCGTTTTTCGGAGTATAATCATGGGTATAAAGTGACATTTAGAGCTGAACGTTTTCCTTTACCCCAATTATAAAGTATTAAATAAATTTAACAATTTATAATGATGTTATGAACAAAATATTCATTTTTCTGAATTTATTTTTACATTATTTTTTTCTTGCTGGTTAATTTTGTGATACCGCCTAAACCATTCATGAATATTGCGCTCTAACGTATCGTTTTAAAGCTAAATGCTTAAACTTTTTATAAGAATTTGGGGAAGAGCGTAGCTTAGTAAGCACCCTCTGCTTAATAGCGGTAATAATTGAAATTGCGGCTGCCGCTTTTCAGGCAGCGATTGATGGAATACTATCTGGCTTTAATCTTTGTAGACATAAAAATTTTCGGCACTTAAGCTGCCAATCAGGCTATCGCCAGCTCCGGTGAGGCCATCCAGGGTGGTTAGGTAATCAGGTCAGGTAAATAACTGTACAAAGGTACTATGTTCTTATGGGTACTGACTTCTAATATCTGATCTCGCAAAGTTTAAACCAACCGACAATCTTAATAGGGAAATTTCTGGTCCTTCTGCAGCATTCGACGCTTTTTAAAAGGATATTCTGTTAGGACAAGGTCCAGGTAACCAAGCCGAATAGGTTAGTTGCTGATAAATATTTTTACTAAAAAAGATTCCCTCCGGGAAAGACCATACTATTTTTCCCGGTTTATAAATGTTTGATAGAAGATGGTTCACCAGTTTAAATTTAAATTTATAAAAACCGGTTCTGGTTTACAGAACCGGTGTTGGCAAAAGATCAGTGGTTATTTATCATTACACCTCATACGAAAGCCGTAACTCGGGAATTTCTATATTTTTATAGCCTAATTCGCTTAGGTCCTCTTTTAATTGCGCCATTACTTTTTTTTCGCCGTGAACCAGGAATATTTTTTTTATCTGTTCTTTTTCCTGACAATGTAGAAATTTGGCGATATCGCTGTAATCGCCGTGGGCGCTGTATTCTTTCATCAGCATTATTTCGGCTTTTACTTCTATTTCTTCCCCCAGAATATTTACTTTCTCGGCGCCGTTTAATAATTTACCGCCCAGGGTAGATGGCTCGCAGTAACCCGTAACCAAAACAGCACTGTTAGGATCAGCCAGATTATTTTTCAGGTGATTTCGTATACGGCCGGCTTCCATCATCCCCGAAGAAGAAATAATAACGCAAGGCTCTGCAAAAGAATTTAGTTGCATAGAGTCTTCGGTTTCGGTAATATAAGTAAGCTGCGGAAAACCAAACGGGTCCGGGTCCGTTTTGATATACTCCAGCATCGTATCGTTAAAATGCTCCGGGTGGCTGCGCATCACATCGGTGGCATAAACCGAAAGCGGGCTGTCGACAAAAACCTTTACGTCGGGCAGGCGGCCTTCCTCAGCGAGATAGTTCAGTGAATAAATCAATTCCTGGGTGCGGCCAATGCTAAAAGCCGGAATTAAGAGTTTGCCGCCGCGGTCTACGCAAACTTCCCGCACAATTTGTTCCAGGCGCTCTTCGGTATTTTCGAGGCTGCTGTGGATTTTATCGCCGTACGTCGATTCGCATAAGATAATTTCGGCCGACGGAAAAGGTTGGGGTACTTTTAATATCCGATTCGCAAACCTGCCAATATCACCGGTAAAGCACAAGGTGCGTTCCTGGCCTTTGTCTTGTAATTTCAAATTTATAGCAGCGCTCCCCAGCACATGGCCGGTATCGGTAAAAAGTAGTTCTATGTCTTCGTCAATTTTAAAAGGTTTATCGTATGGTACCGTTTTAAAAAGGCTTAAGGCGGCTTCAGCATCTTCTTCGGTGTAAAGGGCTTCGCTGTTCGTGCCGTTGGCATTTTCGTTTTTAACCTGAATGCGGGCACTGTCGCGGAGGAGCAACTCGCACAAGGGCAGGGTAGGCGGGGTACAGAATATTGGCCCGGTAAAACCAAGCTTAACCAGCCGCGGAATTAAACCCGAATGGTCGATGTGGGCGTGGGACAAAATCAGGTAATTTATTTTATCGGGTTCAAAGTCAAAATCCCGGTTTATATCATCATTTTTTTCGCCTTTGCCTTGTAAAAGGCCGCAGTCGAGCAGAATCCGTTTACCGTTTTCTAAATTAATCAGGTGTTTGCTACCCGTTACTGTTTGGGCCGCACCGTAAAAAGATATAGTCATGGTTGGGTTTAAAATAAGTTGGCTTATCTACGGCCGGCACCTGCAGACGTTGCCCCAGTACAAACAATTTATACCCCATCTGAATTTAAAATTACGGACCAATTGATTAAGAGTAAGTTAATAATTTAAAAAATTTAATTACCGCCAATGCCCGTCCACGCTAAAATAAGTGATTTAACTTTTTTAACTGGCGAAAAAGAAATTCCTGTCGCCGCTTCCGGCGTTGATCTACCGCCGGAAATAGTACCGCAGCCCATTGTTCTAAGCTGCTGGCGGAGCTTTTATATAATTCGACGGATCAGGTGGCACTTGTTTAAGCTTATTCTGGGTCAAATCCGGGACCCGGTGAAAGCCATACGAGCCATGTGAAGCATGATAAAAATCCGGCGTCAATTTTTAGGCGATTCGCCTATTGTTAAAGTGGTAAAGGTTGCCGACCGCTCTTTTACGAATATGTAGAAAAAGCCGAGGTAGGGTGGTAGTAGGTCTGTCGTTATGTGCTACAAAAGCTTTTGTGACGGAAGAGAATCTGATGACCTACGCCCGGCTGGCCAGCCGTTTAGGAGCTGCTTTTATTCAGGTATTGGAACCCAAAGCAGTAGGCCATTACGCCGGGCTGCCGGTTGGCTTACCGGCTACGCAACAGAAAATACTCGAAGATTTTTACCTCAAACTAAACTACCAGGCGGCTTACCGGCATTTGCCCCTGGTTGTTTATTACGACTACCAACGTCGCCGGGCTGGTTGTGCCGCCGCGGCCGACCGCCACGTTTATGTCGATACGGATGGCCAATTGCACGCTTGCCCGTTTTGTCAAAAACCGGCTGGTAGTGCGCTGGAAGGAAATTTAGAAAATACGCTACAAAATATTCGTAAAGCCGGTTGCCCTGTTACCAGGAATATTGTCTTATAATCAGCGGCGGACCACCGCGTTTAATTGTAACGCTCATTTTTATTCCCAGGCAACACTTTGCCTGCCAGCTATAAGGGAGAAGTTATTTTTACCGGTGCTGTTCGTAAACATTAGCGGATAAGACTTCTTTTAACTTATGCAATTTATCTTTTGGCATAGGAGCAGCGTTTAATATTTGCAGCGCATCCTGAAGTTGCGCTTCCGTCCGGATGCCTAATACGGCGGCCGTAACAGCTAGATGCCCCCACACAAATTGTACAGCCGTTGCCGCTATTTTGGTCTTGTTTTCCGCTATCGCTAATAATGCGGCTATTGCTTGTGTCACTTCGGCCTGGTTGTAATTCAGGTAAGCTTTTGGTTCTTTGCCAGCCAGCAGCCCCTGGGCCAAACTTCCGCGCACCAGCACGCTTATCTGGTTTTCCCTTAATAAATTCAGACAAGCTTCTTCGGGGCGCCGGTCAAGCAGGCTGTATTGCATCATCACACTTGCCATATTCGACCGCTTTACATATTCCCGGATAACGTTGGGCCGAATAGAAGAAATGCCGTATTCCCGGATTTTACCTTGCTGCTTCAATATTTCGAAGGCTTCTATGGTTTCATCAATGGGATCAGCGAGGGTACCGCCGTGCAGTTGGTATAAATCCAGGTAATCGGTTTGGAGCCTTTGTAAACTACCCTCTACTGCTTTCAGAATATACGCTTTAGTCGGGTTCCAATCCCAGCCATTGCCGTCCGGGCGCGGCACATTACCTACTTTGGTAGATAAAACTACGTTTCGGCGGATATCCCGGAGGGCTTTCCCCACCGATTGCTCATTGGCACCTTGCTGGTATAAATCAGCGGTGTCAAAAAAATTAATGCCGTTTTCGAAAGCCCGGTTTAGTAGTAAATGATTCTGCTTTTGGTCGGTTCCCAGCGACATGCAACCAAAACTTAATCGACTGACTAAAATGGTAGATTTGCCTAACCTTTTATATTCCGATGTTTGCTCCATCTTAAAGGATGTTTAAATATTTTAAGTTTTGAAAGATACAGGTTAAACGCGGCTTACTATTTAAACGCTAAGCCTTGTTTAACCCATAAACGCTAAATATATTTCTGAAAAATATTCCTGCTAAACTACTTTACTAAAGGGTCGTATTTTGGGTTGATTTTTATCAGCCGGAATTTAAAAATAAAAAAGCCCCGGAAGGGGCTTCTTTATTCATCGTTTTATTTTGGAATTTACCAGTTAAAGGTAAATTAATTACTGTTTGATTTTTCGCTGGCTCTAACCGCTTTTTTCGCTTGTTTGTCCGCTTTTACACGTGATTTCTGAGCCCGGTTTTCGGTTCTGGCGGCTTGTTTTGCTTCCTGCGCTGCATCAGAAGCATCGTTTTCAATTCGCTTGTATTCTTTAGCGTTGGCTTTAGCTACTTTGGCATCCGATTTAGTTTCTTTTTTCAAATCTGTTGCACTTCTCATTCGTTGTTTGTCTTCATCTGCTTTGTCCTTCGTTGCCTGCCGGTCCACGGTTTGATCCTGGGTAGCCGGCGTGGTTTGGGCAAAGGTGAATGTGGAGATTAACATAAATAATCCCGTTAAAAGAGGAAATAAAATGGTCTTGTTTTTCATTAGTATTAAATAAAGTATATCTTATTATATATACGGGTAGGAGGCACAAATGACTGGATATATTGATAATATTAATATTATTCTTATACTAAAGTTTTGATATAATTATAAAAGCCACCCATGCCAACTTTATATTATTTCAAAATATTCATTTTAAGATGATTATTTGATTCATCATTAAAATATTTTCACCTGTTAAAATAACTATTTCTCTCTGGTTTTAAGATATAGGAAAATAAACCTA
>JAQBNV010000622.1 GCA_028288395.1 Adhaeribacter sp.
GATTGAAGTTAGCCTAATAATGATTATGATTATGAATTTATTTTCACCTTTCTCAGACCTGGTTTAGTAATGTATGGGAATGGTTTAGTGGTATTTGCGTATTTTCAAAACTATTTTGGCTATTCCCTTTTAATGTCCTTAGCTGATTTACAAGCAAGCCTTTACCCTGATTTGTTAAGAATTTATTTTCCACTAACCCTTTTACTTTCCAGAATTTAAACTGGTCTTGCGCATCGGGAGTTGTCTTTTCTGGGTTTAAAGAAGGAAGTGCCGGCTACTTTTGAAGGTGCGCGTTAAATTGATATTATACCTTCAGATTGTAACTATTGCTCTTAATTGGATATTAGCTAACAGCTTTGGATATAGTTCTTAATAAAAATTGTTTTAATTTATCACAGGTCTTAAGATATGCGTTTGGCCTGACAGGCTTGTAACCATTTGTTATTCTGGCATTTTGGGCACACTTGTTTATCGCCCGGGCTTAGTTCCAATACGTGGCCGCAAAGATTACAAGCGTACAATCCAAAATAATTTATGTCGTTTTGTGCTCGTAGTAATATTTCCGGAAATATAGGTAAGCCGGGTTTAGTAGCGTCGGCTTCAAAAAAGAAAAGACTGATTTCTCCCGTAGATTCAAGATAAACTTTTTTTACTTGTCCTAAATGCTCCACCTGCTGTTGCCGCATTTCACCAAAAAGCTCCATATATGTTAATTTTTGCTTCTTGAACGAAACTAAATTTATCTCGCCATTCTCAATTATACAGGCCGAGCTACCTTCGAACCACCTTTCGATATTGTCATTATGTTCCGTTAAAAAGTTAAATAACAAGTATAAGGCAATGATAACGACAAAGACTACCAGCGCGTGGGTAAGTGGCACATCTTCATAAAACATAGGGTCGCCGGCGGCGGAGCCTAGGGCTAAAATAATACTAAATTCAAATAAAGACAATTGCTTAACCCCTCGCTTGCCCATCACCCGCAATGTGATTAGGATAAGTACATACATGATAAAACTCCGCAGTACAACCTCTCCTAAAAAGGAAAGGGGCATATCTTCCCCAAAGAATATCCGGGACCAATCAAACGGATTGCTTTCTTTCATAATAATTCAGAATGGATAATTCAAAATTGCATTCAATATAATACATGTTTTATATTAAATACTTATAACTTAATCTGTAGCAATATGAACTGGAATCAATTAATTCATTTTAAGCATTCTGGAAAGTTATTCCAGCGCCTGGCTATAGTGCCGACCACCATAAGCTAACTTCTTTTCCCGATAGATAAGCAGTTTCTGAGCTATGGAATTGCGAAAGTACATCTGCAAGCGCCGTTTCTGTTTGGTTAAGGTTAAACGAACAAAGCTGCAAGGTTAAAGCACGAAATTATTTGCGCCTGAATGCCGTTCGGCTTTAAACCTGGTTTTGGGTTATATATTTCTGGTAAAATGTAAATGAGGAGGATAAGGGTAATATTTCCCATATGCAGCTAATAGTATTTCCCCAGAACTGGTATTAGGTATTAAAGAAAATTATTTCTTTTGCGATTAGTAACAAGGCCAGCCTGGGCATTTCCCGGCAATTTAGCCGCTTGCCCCTTCCTCAAAATTTAACCCGATTACCTCAGGCCGTTTCCTTTTCTTAAAAATAAATTAAAATATTCATGCCTGATTTTAGACTATTCTGAATATTAATCGTAATATTACGATAAGAACAAAAAAGATAATGCCGATTATAAAAGCAGAAGACTTATTAATAAAAGAAGACCGGCTGGCTACATATGCGAAAGCGCTGTCGCACCCGGCCCGCGTGGCCATCCTGAAATTATTAATTCAGAAGCAGGCCTGCATTTGCGGCGATATTGTGGAAGAACTACCCCTGGCCCAAAGCACCGTTTCGCAGCATTTAAAGGTACTGAAGGAAGCCGGGCTGATTAAAGGCGATACCGAAGGGGCAAAAGTTTGTTACTGCATCGATGAGAAGGCCTGGAACCAGGCCCAAAGCTTGCTCCACGAATTTTTCTCGGGTTACCAAACCAAACGGGCAAAATGTTGCTGATATTTTTTGCTTATATTAATCGGTAAAATACGATAAATAATTATTAAGACTTAAACGAATAAAGCGATGCAAACAGAAGAACAACTTAAAGAAATAGTACGGCAGAAATACAGCCAGATAGCTTTACAGGACAAAGATGACAATATGGCGTCGTGTTGCGGGGCCGGGGGCTGCTCTACCGAAGTGTACAACATCATGACCGACGATTATACCGATATCCAGGGTTATAATGCCGAAGCCGATTTAGGGCTGGGTTGTGGCTTACCCACCCAGTTTGCCAAGATAAAAAATGGCAATACGGTAATCGATTTGGGTAGCGGCGCCGGCAACGATTGCTTTGTGGCCCGGGCTGAAACCGGCGAAGCCGGTAAGGTCGTTGGCATCGACTTCACCCCGGCCATGATCGAAAAAGCGCGTGCTAACGCTGAGGAATTAGGCTTCAACAACGTAGAATTCCGGCAGGGCGATATCGAAAAGATGCCGGTTTCGGCCAACGTGGCGGACGTTGTGGTAAGTAATTGCGTCCTGAACCTGGTACCCAACAAGGCGGGCGTATTTAAAGAAATATTCCGGGTATTAAAGCCCGGGGGTCACTTCAGCATTTCGGACGTAGTGCTGGTTGGGGCTTTACCGGAAGCCTTGCGCCAGGAGGCGGAAATGTATGCTGGTTGTGTAGCCGGAGCCATCCAAAAAGAAGACTACCTGGCCCTGATTCCGGCCCAGGGCTTTACCAATGTGGTGGTGCAGAAAGAAAAACCGATTAATATTCCGGATGATATTCTCCAGCAATATTTGGATGCGGCTGAATTAACGCGCTTTAAAACCGGCAATACCGGTATATTTAGCGTAACGGTTTACGCCGAGAAACCAGCCGAAAACTGCTGTACACCAGGCGGCGGTTGCTGCTAAAAGCAACCCATTTAATTATTTATAAACGTGGTCGGCGGCAGCTGGAAAGAAATATGCTAACTGCCGCCGACTGGCGTTACTGCCAATTTTTATTTACTTTCAGCTTAATCAAATTTAATAGCCGTAACCGGTTTGATGCGGGTGATCATCAGCGTCGGAATAATAATCGACAACATGGTCAGGATTAAGGTGATGGCATTTAATAAAAATATTACCCCGAAGTCCCAGTTTATAGGTACGGTATCCATGTAATAATTTTCAGGGTCGAGCGGAATTAGTTTAAAGCGGTCCTGCACGTAACAGAAAGACAAAGCGATTACATTGCCCCAGAACAAGCCTTTGAGGGTGAGGCTTAAGCCCCGGTAAAAAAATATTTCCCTGATTTGCGGATCGGTGGCGCCCAGCGCTTTTAACAAGCCAATCATGTTGGTGCGCTCCAGGATCATAATAAACACCGTAGATACCATGTTGAAGGTGGCCACAAAAATAATGAGCACCAAAAAGATTATCACGTTTTTCTTCAGCAGTTTCATCCAATCGAACAACTGCGCGTATTGGTCAGTGATTTTTTCGAGTTTCAGGTCGTAATCCATTTGTTCGAAAACCACATTCGCGACGGTATCTATCTTGCTAAAATCTTTCAGTACTATTTCGTAGCCCCCGGCCAGCGTATCTTCCCAGCGGTTCAGGTCGCGGATGTGCTGCAAATCGGCCAGCACATAAGCCTGGTCAAATTCTTCTAAACCGGTTTTGTAAATGCCCGCTACCGTAAACCGGCGCAACCGCGGCGGATTCTGAATAAAATAAAAAATGGCCCGGTCCCCGATTTTCAGGCGCAGCTTATCGGCTATCTGGCTACTGATCATCACTTCGTTCGAAACAGCGGTATCGGTAAAAGCCAGGGGCCGGCCCGCTACCAGGTTCCCACGCATCGGTTCTAAATCGTAATTTTTATCGATGCCTTTGATGATAATGCCCAATACCTCGTCGGAACCTTTGGCAATGGCGGTTTTAAAGGCATAGGGTTGGGCCGTTTTTATTTCCGGTATCCCCTTTAAATCTCTTTCAATGGCCTGGGTACTGATGGGTTCGCCGTCAAAAGAATTAATGGTATCGTACTTGCTAACCTGTAAGTGGGCGGCAAAACTGAATATTTTACTTTGAATCTGGTTGCGGAACCCTTCCAGGATAGAAAAAGAAACAATCATGATGGCCAAACCGATAGCAATACTAATAATTGCTATTTTTGTAACCGATGCCGTAAAAGACTCCGTACCGGAATCTGTAATCTTACTCGAAATATACCTTGCTATGTTCACGCGGGCGTCTTTGAAACAAATATAGGTGCCTGATTTAAATTTTCTAATTTTACTTTATGATACACGCACTTCTGCTTATTTGTTTATCCTTACTGGTAAGTCTGCAACAATGTTCGGACCAGACAGATAAGGCCGCCGAAAGCACCACGGTTACCGCGCTAGGGCCGGCGCCTACCCAACCGCAACCCGCGGCGGCTCCCCTCCAAACCGGGGCCGAAAGAACCGACCAGTATTTACCCCTGTTGCAAGGCAAGCGGGTGGCCTTGGTGGTTAACCAGACTTCAATAATCGGTAAAAAGCATTTAGTAGATTCGCTGGTGACTGCCGGGGTAGATATTACCCTGATTTATGCGCCGGAGCATGGGTTCCGGGGTGATGCCGATGCCGGCGCCCATATAAGCAATGCCACCGACAGCAAAACCGGTCTGCCTATATATTCGCTATACGGCAAAAACAAGAAACCATCGGCCGAACAACTGAAGAACGTAGATATATTATTATTCGATATTCAGGATGTGGGGGCACGTTTTTATACCTATATCAGCACCATGCATTACGTAATGGAAGCGGCTGCCGAAAATAATAAAGCCGTACTGGTACTCGATCGCCCCAATCCTGCGGGTTATTACGTCGACGGCCCAGTATTAAACCTAAAGCACCGCTCTTTTGTGGGTATGCACCCCCTGCCCATCGTACACGGCCTGACGGTTGGCGAACTGGCCGGGATGATTAACGGGCAGAAATGGCTCGAAGGACAGCGCACTTGTAACTTAAAAGTTATTCCGGTTAAAAATTATACGCACCAAACCCGCTACGCCTTGCCGGTAAAACCATCGCCCAACCTGCCCAACGATTTAGCCGTGGGGGTTTATCCGTCTATCTGTTTGTTCGAGGGTACTAATGTAAGTGTTGGGCGGGGTACCGCTACGCCTTTTCAGGTGCTCGGCAGCCCGTTTTACAAAAAGAAAGATTTTTCGTTTACGCCCAAACCCATGCCCGGCGCCAATACCCCACCCAACCTAAACCAGGTTTGCTACGGCTACAAACTAACCGAAAAAGATGTGCAGGGAAAATTCTCGCTGGCTTACCTCCTCGATTTTTACCAGAACTCTACGAACCAGGATAAGTTCTTTAATAACTTTTTTACCAACCTGGCGGGGAATACCGAATTAAAAGCCCAGATAATAGCAGGTAAATCCGAAGCCGAAATCCAGGCTTCCTGGCAACCAGCCCTGGACAACTATAAAAAAATGCGCAAGCAATATTTACTTTACCCCGATTTCGAATAAGCCTTTATGCAGGATCTACGGATTATATTTATGGGCACCCCCGATTTTGCGGTGCCGACCCTTCGTACTTTAGTAGAAAATAAGTATCCCGTGGTGGCAGTTATTACTGCCCCCGATAAACCCGCCGGACGTGGTTTAAAAGTGACCCAATCGCCGGTTAAAGAATATGCGGTATCCCAGAATATTCCGGTGCTGCAACCCGTAAATTTAAAAGCGGAAGCCTTCCTGGAGGAATTACGCCAGTACCAGGCAGACCTCCAGATAATTGTGGCTTTCCGGATGTTGCCGGAAGTGGTTTGGAGTATGCCGGCCCGGGGTACTTTTAATATTCACGCCTCGTTGCTGCCGCAATACCGGGGAGCCGCGCCTATTAACTGGGCCTTGATAAATGGGGAAACCGAAACCGGTGTAACCTCTTTTTTCCTGCGCCACCAGATAGATACCGGCGATATGATTTTGCAGGATAAAATACCGGTTTCGGAGGACGATGATTTTGGCACCCTTTACGAAAAATTAAAGCATGCGGGCGCTGCCCTGGCACTTAAAACGGTGCAGGCCATTGCCGCCGGTACCGTCACCCTCCTGCCCCAACCAACGAGCCACGATTTAAAAGAAGCGCCTAAAATATTTAAAGAAACCTGCGAAATAAACTGGCACCAAGCAGCCCCGCAGGTCCGTAATTTTATCCGGGGTTTATCGCCTTACCCCACTGCCTGGACGCGCCTCGACGACAAAATATTAAAAGTGTTTAAAGCCGAGGTGGCAGCCAATGAAACTGCCCCGGCAGCGCCCGGCACTTTTAGCACCGACGGCAAAACTTATCTCCACGTAGCTACCGCCAACGGTACCCTCAGCCTAACCGACCTGCAACTGGAAGGAAAAAAACGTATGGCCATAACGGATTTTCTTAGAGGCTATCGGGTGAGGTAGTAATTAGTTGTTAGTTAGTAGTTGTTAGTTATTTAGTCTAATAATTAGCAATAGGCAATAAATATTCATCAATCAGCAATAAACCAACATAAACCTTTGCCGGTGGTTCACGGACCGCAGGCTAACCCATATAAAATGATTGCTTCTATTTTTGCTATGTCTGAGAACCGGGTAATCGGGAAGGACAATAAATTACCGTGGCACCTGCCAGCCGACCTGAAATTTTTCAAGGCGACTACCCTAAACCACCCTATTCTGATGGGCCGAAAAACCTTTGAATCGATTGGCAAACCGCTGCCCCAGCGTACCTCCATTATCATCACCCGTCAGCCTGGTTACCAGACACCAGGCGCCCTGATCGTGAACTCGCTAACTGCTGGTATAAAAGCGGGACTGGCCTTAAAAGAAGATATATTTATAATAGGGGGCGCCGAAATATTAAAAGAAGCCTTGCCCCTGGTCGATACCATGTACCTGACCCGCATCCATGCCACCTTCAATGGCGATGTTTTTTACCCGGAATACAATGAACAGGAATGGCAGGAAATCTGGCGCGAAGATCACGAACCCGATGAGAAAAACCACTTCCCCTACAGCTTTCTAAAACTAATCCGGCTTTAAGTATTACGTTTTAAATACAGCTACTAAAAATATCTGATGGAAGAACAAAGAGGGGAAGAACAAAGCTCCGGATCAGTTTATTGACCCGAAATCGAGCGTGTCTGAAATACTCGGCCGGAAGCATTACATTACCCTGTAGCAGATCCATCACTATCATCGGCACTTAAGTTTGCCATTGACAATATTTATCAAAGAGTAAACGCTGCAGACAACATAAAGGAAAGAATAAATCTTTCTCTTTATTGTTTAAACCTGCATTTATTTAACATAAGTGTACTTATAGGTCTAAAAGTTAGCAACTGTTTCATTAACAAAAGTAAAAACTAAAAGCAGTTGCCATACTGGGAGGCAAACGTTTTCATAAATCGAATCCTTTAGTAATTCCTTAATCGTGTCTTTTAATAACAGTGACGCCCCA
Source organism: Adhaeribacter sp. (assembly GCA_028288395.1). Classification (GTDB taxonomy): domain Bacteria; phylum Bacteroidota; class Bacteroidia; order Cytophagales; family Hymenobacteraceae; genus Adhaeribacter. The sequence goes on from JAQBNV010000622.1 coordinate 7,551, forward strand.
AGTTAGAAAATAACCCTAACTTTAAACTGGCATTAACTGGCGGTTTTTAGATAAATAATACCAAATCGCATGAACAAGGTGCCATACTGCATGTAACTTAAACCCGGTAGGTTTTGAAACCTACTGGGTTTTCTTCCCTTTTCAGGTCAGCTTTACGGCAGGTAGTAAAGGTGAAATGGTATAA
>JAQBNV010000666.1 GCA_028288395.1 Adhaeribacter sp.
CAAAAGCCGATATTCTACTTTAACCCAAATTAACCGGCAAAATATTAACCAGCTTAAATTAGCCTGGACGTACCGCTCCGGCGATTTTTCGCAAAAACCAATTACTACCCTGGAGTGTAACCCACTAGCGATAGCCGGGGTGCTGTATGCCACAACCCCCACGCTGCATGTAGTAGCCCTGGATGCCGCCACCGGCCGCGAGCTATGGCGCTTTAATCCGCTGCCGGCGGCTGTATTAAATCAACTGAAAGAAAAGGAAAAAATAAATATTCAGCCTGGGTTTAATTATTGGGTAAACCGGGGCGTGACCTATTGGGCAAAAGGTACCGACCAGCGCATTTATTATAGTGCTGGTATATATTTATTTTGTTTGGATGCCCGCACCGGCAACTTAATGCCATCTTTCGGTGAACAGGGGAAAATTGATTTACGCCAGGGCCTGGATCGGGATATCGGCGGGATGCATTACAATAGCACCACGCCGGGCGTTATTTTTCAGAATCATCTTATTATGGGTTCTACGGTAGGGGAGGGGCCCGATGCGGCGGCTCCCGGGTTTGTAAGGTCGTTCGATTTGCATACCGGTAAGCTGAACTGGGTTTTTCATACCATTCCCCGGTCCGGCCAGTTTGGAACAGATACCTGGGAAAATAATTCCTGGAAAACGGCCGGCGGCGTAAATGCCTGGGGTGGTATGAGCCTGGACCAAAAGCGGGGGATGGTATTTTTAGCTACTGGTTCCCCGGCCTGGGATTTTTACGGGGGAGATCGCGGTGGACAGAACCTTTTTGGCAATTGCGTAATTGCCTTAAACGCTGCTACCGGCGAACGCATCTGGCATTACCAGGTCATCCACCACGATATCTGGGATAAAGATTTGCCCTGCCCGCCTAACCTGGTTACGGTAAAGCACAATGGCCGCAAAATAGATGCCGTGGCGCAGGTAACCAAAACCGGCTATGTGTATGTGTTTAACCGCGCAACCGGCGAACCGCTTTTCCCGATAGAAGAAATACCAGTTCCGGCTTCGGCAACTCCCGGAGAACAGGCCTGGCCAACACAACCTATCCCCACCAAACCTGCTCCCTTTGCCCGGGTAACCTTAACCGAAAAAGATTTAACTACCCTAACCCCCGAAGCGCATCAGTATGCGCTTGAGGTATTCCGGAAGGCAAAAAGTGGCGTGCAGTTTACTCCTATCAGTTCCCAGGGTACTTTAATAATGCCGGGCCTTTTGGGCGGCGCCAACTGGAGCGGCGCTTCCTTCGACCCTGAAACCGGGTACCTTTACGTAAACGCAAATGAACTGCCCAGTATTATCACGCTGGCGCCAAACGAAACGGGCAAACCTTATCCGTACAAACATACCGGTTACAACCGCTTTTGGGATCCGGCTGGTTATCCGGCCATTACACCGCCCTGGGGTACCCTTACGGCCATTAACCTGAATAACGGCGAATTTGCCTGGCAGGTACCCTTAGGTGAATTCGAGGCGTTAAAGAGTAAAGGCATCCCGGCTACCGGCGCTCCTAACCTGGGCGGCAGCCTGGTTACGAAAGGGGGACTAGTTTTTATTGCCTCTACCAAAGACGAAAAGTTTAGAGCCTTTGATAAGACTACCGGGAAAATTTTGTGGGAAGTAGCCCTGCCCGCCGGTGGTTACGCTTCGCCGAGCACGTACGAGGTTAATGGCAAGCAATATGTGGTGATAGCTGCGGGCGGCGGGGGTAAAATGGCTACCAAAGCCGGCGATTATTACCTGGCCTTTGCCTTGCCTTAAACCGCTGTTTAGCCTTAACCTTTATTTGAAATAACCGTCTATATCAGCTTTGCAACCTTATTTCAGAAACAACCCGAAACCTGCTTCTGAAATATAAATCAGATTTAACTATGAAGTATAATCAATTAGGAGACAGTAATATTAAAGTATCAGCCATTGCTTTTGGAGCCTGGGCCATTGGTGGCTGGATGTGGGGCGGTTCCGATAAGAAAGATGCGATAAACGCCATGCATACGTCCCTTGATTTAGGAATCACGACCATCGATACGGCGCCCATCTATGGCTACGGTTTAAGCGAAGAACTGGTAGGCGAGGCATTGGCAGGCAAACGGCACCAAGCCCAGATATTAACCAAATACGGTATGCGCTGGGATAGCACCGAAGGCCAATTAGCTTTTATGTCGAAAGATGATGCCGGCAAAGATATTCCCATCCATAAATTTGCGGGTAAACAAAGTGTAATCCAGGAATGCGAAAACAGCCTTCGCCGCCTGCGTACTGATTATATCGATTTATACCAGATTCACTGGCCCGATGTTACTACCCCTATCGACGAAACCATGGAAGCAGTAGCTCAATTGATTCAGCAAGGGAAAGTACTGGCTTCGGGGGTTTGCAATTATACTGCCGAACAAATGGCTACCGCTGAGCGCACCCTCAGGCAAGCTACCAACCAGGTGCCTTACAGCATGGTGCAACGGGATATTGAAGCCGACGTAACGCCGTATTGCTTAGAACACGGGAAAGCTATTCTGGCCTATAGCCCCCTGCAAAGAGGTTTATTAACCGGTAAAATTACAAATGATTATAAGTTTGAAGAAGGCGACCACCGGCCGGGTACGAAACATTTTAAGCAACCAAACCGGGATCGGATTAATAATTTCCTGGAACAAATTCGCCCTTTAGCCGATAACTATGGCGTTACCTTAGGCCAGTTGGCTATAAACTGGACCATCCAGCAACCAGCCGTCGCAACCGCTTTAGTAGGTGCCCGCGATCCGAAACAGGTAAAAGAAAATGCCAAGGCCCTGGACTTTATGCTTTCGGCTGAGGATATAAACCAGATTAATGGATTACTGGATAAACTGGAACTGGTAGGTTAGAAGCCTAACTAAGTTTTTACAGAATTATTTAATAAAAAAGCCGCCGGAAACTTAGTCCGGCGGCTTTTTATTTTTACACCAGATACAGGTGCTTTAAAGGTTTAATCGCAATGGGCAGGACCTGTTTTTCCGTTATTATAAGCATCCAGAACACCGGCTAATTGGGTAGCCAGGGTGTGTAAGCTTTTATTGGCTGCTACCTGCGCAGGAGTATAGGTATTAAAGAAGATAGTAGCTTGTGTATAAGCTGCTGCGGGAGCCGAGGCCACTTTCAGGTTAAGGGTAGTGGCTACATACTGGTGAGCCAGAATTAATAGGCATTGCCTCTTGGTTGAACCCCAAATATAGAAAGTAATATCAAATCGCATGAACAAGGTGCCATACTGCAGGTAACTTAAACCCGGTAGGTTATGAAACCTACCGGGTTTGCTTCCCTTTTTAGGTCAGCTTTACGGCAGGTTGTAAATGTGAAATGGTATAATACCATCTAGTACTGCTCCAAAATAAATATTAGAATAAAACCGGATTGCAAATCCGGGGCTCAATGGGACGAGATTACAAATCTCGCCCAGCCTCCTCTAAAAATTAATTTGGAGAAGCACCAGTAGGAAGAGTTTTCCATAGTTGAAGAAAGTTGGGATTAAATGGGAAGGGTAAAGAAAGTAGAGATAAAGGAGAGCAGCACAGAGCTGTTAAAGGCGATAAGCGGAGAAAAGCGGCCCATCGTGCAAGCCCGTGGTCCGGCCTTCTATTTATACCAGAGCGGGCAAGCGCAGCACTATGACGCAGGTAGGTTATGGGC
>JAQBNV010000004.1 GCA_028288395.1 Adhaeribacter sp.
CAACAAGTTAAACTCCTCGTTTTCGTACACTACTTTTTTCTTTAAACCATAACAGTTCAAAGGCTTTCCGCGCAAACTAAAAACCGCTTCCGTATCTACATTACGCGATTTAGTAATTGATCCGCTGGCCGAGTCTCCTTCGGTAATAAACAATGTCGAAACCAGGTGTTTTTCGTTTTGCTCATTCGTAAAATGTACCCGGCAATCGCGCAACTTTTTATTGTGCAGATTAGCTTTTTTAGCGCGCTGGTTAGCCAGTTTTTTTATACCGGCCATATCTTTGCGTTCCCGTTCGCTTTGCTCAATGCGCCGTTTCATGGCGTCCCAAACTGCCGGGTTTTGCCGCAGGTAATTATCCAGGTGCTCTTTTACAAAGTCGTTGATGTATCCCCGCACCGTGGGGCTATCGGGCCCCATGAGCAAAGAACCTAATTTGGTTTTGGTTTGGGATTCAAAAACCGGCTCCTGCACCCGCACACTTATGGCTGCAATAATGGATGACCGGACGTCGGAAGCTTCGTAATCTTTTTTGGCAATTTCTTTTACGGTTTTCACTATGGCCTCCCGGAAAGCGGCTAAATGGGTACCACCCTGCGTGGTATACTGGCCGTTCACGAAAGAATAATATTCTTCGCCGTATTCATCGCCGTGGGTTAAGGCAATTTCAATATCTTCGCCCCGCAAATGAATAATAGGGTAGCGCAACGCTTCCACATCGGTTTTATGCGAGATTAAATCTTTAAGGCCGTGCTCAGAAAAATATTTGGTACCATTGAAATTAACCGTTAAGCCGGCGTTCAGGTAAACATAATACCTGATCTGGTTTTCGATATACTCCGGGATAAACCGATAATTCTTGAAAATGGTATCGTCCGGCACAAAGTTTATTAATGTACCGTTGCGTTGCGAAGTTTCGGTAATCGGATGGTCCTGAATCAGTTCTCCCCGTTCAAATTCGGCTGTTTTCACTTGGCCGTCGCGAATAGATTGCACTTTGAAATAACTAGCCAGGGCGTTGGTGGCTTTGGTACCTACCCCATTTAAGCCAACCGACTTCTGGAAAGCTTTGCTATCGTATTTACCGCCGGTGTTTATCTTACTAACGCAATCAATAACTTTGCCCAGCGGAATGCCCCGCCCGTAATCGCGTACCTGTACTTTATGATCGGAAATTTTTATTTCAATGGTTTTGCCATTGCCCATCACGTACTCGTCGATGGAGTTGTCAATTATTTCTTTAACTAAGATATAAATACCGTCGTCCTGCGAGGAACCATCGCCGAGCTTCCCAATGTACATTCCCGGTCTTAAACGGATGTGTTCGCGCCAATCCAGGGAACGGATACTGTCTTCGGTATAAGCATTATTTGTTTCTGCCATTCTTTAAAGAAGCGGTAAATTTTTAATAAAATAAGATTAAAGGTAAAAATAAAATCTGAGAAGAAAAACCAGCTCAGACACTAGCCTAGTGGGTTGTAAGTAGAATTTTACATAAAAAATAATTAAAAACAGACATCTTTATTCTGGTTTATAAGTAACCAATCTGAAACAGAACAGGTTCAATCAAAAGCTATTTTAATTGGCTTTTTTGCTAATTTAAAACGCATAAATATATGCAATTATATTTTTTTATATTTAGGAATATTTTCATTCAACCCAAACTTTAAAATAAAAGCTAAGCAAAGCCGCCTCTACCTATATAACTATGGAACTAAAATTACCTGATTACCTGAAGCATACCATTATCTTACTGGGGCTTATTCTGCTGTTGTACCTGCTCCAGATGTTTCAGTCTTTTCTCATTCCTATACTTTTCTCAGGATTATTTGCTTTGCTGCTGCTGCCTATTTCCGAACGCCTGGAGCGCCGCATGCCCCGTTCTTTAGCCATTATAACCAGCCTGATTTTAATTGTCCTGGTGCTGGGCTTATTAATTTACCTGCTTTCGATGCAGATTGCAAGCTTTTCGGAAGACATGAAAAATATTACGGACAAGCTGCTGGTTTTTATAAATAAAATTCAAGAGTTCCTGTTCCAAAAGTTTGGGATTAAGCCCACAAGTAAAAACGAATTATTGAGCAAAAATTTAACTACCCTGCAGCAAACCGGCACGCGTTTTCTGGGCAGTACCATTTCTATTACCACCGGTGCCTTTACCGTAATTACCCTGGTACCGATTTATATATTTTGTATGCTCTATTACCGCGATCACTTTCGCCGGTTTATTTTCCAATGCATTTCCCGCGATAAGCGCGATGCCTTTATGGCAACTATGGATAGTATTCAAAAGGTAGTAGAAAGTTATATTACTGGTTTAATGATTGTAATCGTAATTGTTGCTATCCTAAACACCATTGGCCTGATGTTTATGGGTGTGCCGTACGCTATTTTTTTTGGCGCCTTTGCCTCAGTTTTAACCATTATTCCCTACATCGGTATATTAATAGGCGCGTTATTGCCGGCTACTTATGTCTTAATTCATACTGGTTCGTTTTTGAATGCGGTAATTGTAGTAGGTATTTTTGCTTTCGTGCAGTTTCTGGAAGGAAATTTTATTACGCCTAATATTACTGGTTCCAAGGTAAGTATCAATCCGTTTGCCGCCATTCTGGCTCTTATTCTGGGAGGCGAAATTTGGGGAGCGGCCGGTATGATCTTATCAATACCGGTGATAGCAATTCTTAAAGTAGTTTTTGATGCATCGGAACCTTTAAGGCCCCTGGGGTATTTACTCGGCGATGTAAATCATGGGCATCCCTCCAAGCCCGGCTTTTTTTACAAACTGGTGCAACGGATAAAAGCAGGATTTGGAATTAAATCGAAGGACGTCTGATCTACGCCTGGTGCAACCGGCCTTGCAACCTTAAGATTATGAATGCGGTATAAAGTTAAACCCTGTTCCGGAGTATTCTTTCCGTAATAGGCGCAAGCCTCAACCAAAACCTAAAAGCGAAAAAACAATGGAATCGAATTTTGAAGATAAATTATTCAGAACAGTAAACGACCTGGTAGAAACCAGCAAAGACGGCATGAAAGGATACGAAACCGCCGCCGAAAATATAGAAAATCCGCAGATAAAATCAGAGTTGAGCCGGCTTGCGCAGCAACGGGCATCTTTTGTAAATGAACTGGAAACCCAGGCCCACCCGTATGGGGTGACCACCAGAAATGATAATACCGTGGAAGGAACCGTAATGGAAGCCGCCAGCGCCGTACACCGGGGTTGGATTAATTTAAAATCGGCCATATCGGGCAATAGCAGCGATGCGATTTTAAACGAATGTGAAAACGGCGATGCCGCAGCCCTTAAAACGTACGAACAAGCGTTGGAAGTTCAGGATTTACCATCTGACCTGCGCAGTTTAATAGAACGGCAACACCACGATATTCTGGAAGCAAAAAACCGGATTACTACTTTAAAAAGTAATTTTTAAAATTTTATAGTTTAGTGTTTGTTAGAAAAAAAGCAGCTGCAAAAGCTGCTTTTTTTTATTTTATAAAGCAGGTAAGAGATTAATATTGATTTTCCCCCTATGCGCATTCAGTAATATTTCCATTGCTTTTATTCCCAATAGTTTTTATTTTAAATAATAGTTTGTAAATAAACGAAATATTTCAAAATTACTAACTATATTAGTATTAACTAACCACTTGAAACGTAAAGTATATTTTTTTGGTTAAGAAGCAGGGCCAGCTATCCGGCCGGAAGTATATACTTGCCTTTAAATATATTTGAATTGTACGCTATAATAGATATCGAAACTACCGGTGGTCAACCTGCCCAGGATAAGATTACCGAAATTGCCATTTTTATACACGATGGCCAGCAAATAGTTGATAAATTTCATACCCTGATAAACCCGCAGCGGTCTATACCTTATTTTATTACCCAACTTACCGGCATTACCGATGAAATGGTGAAAGAAGCGCCAAAGTTTCATGAAGTGGCGAAGGAGATTGTGCAGTTTACCGAAGGTAAAATATTTGTAGCCCACAACGTGCGTTTCGATTACTCTTTTGTAAAAAAAGAATTCGGCGATTTGGGCTATAATTACCAGCGCAAAACCCTGTGTACTGTGCGTTTAAGTCGTTCGCTTATACCGGGCCTTCCCTCTTATAGCCTGGGCAAGCTCTGCAAAAGCATTGATATTGAATTAAATATGCGGCACCGCGCCATCGGTGATGCCCAGGCCACGGCTATTTTATTCGACCGGTTGCTTAAAATAAACCAACCCGCTATTGATGCTACCCCGGATGCGCTGGAAAATAATAAAAAAGTTATCTCTTCGGCAGTAAAAACGTCCTTACTCCCCCCGCAGATTTCGCGTGAACAAGTAGATGCCTTACCCGACAAAGCCGGCGTTTATTATTTTTACGACAGTGAAGGCGAGGTAATATACGTAGGCAAAAGTATTAATATCCGCAAACGCATTATTCAGCACTTTAATATTGATTATAAAAGCAAAAAATCGCTGGAGTTTAAAAACCGGATTGCCGAAATTACTTACGAACTAACTGGCAGCGAGCTGGTGGCGCTTTTGTATGAGTCCGATGAAATTAAAAGATTAAAGCCCCAGTATAACCGGCAGCAGCGCCGCAGCGTGTTTAACTCAGGAATTTATCTTTCCATTGATTTGAACGGTTACAAACGGTTGTCTTATGAAAAGGTAAGCAGCGACCGAATTCCGCTTATTGCATTATCCAGTCATCATAAATCCAAAAGTTTCTTGTTTCACAAGGTCGAGAAATTTAACCTTTGTCAGAAAATGTGCAGCCTCTATAAATCTAATGGCGCCTGCTTTGAATACCAGGTTCATCATTGCAAAGGAGCCTGCGTGGGTAAAGAAACGCCCGAAATATACAATGCGCGCGTAGATGCCGCCATCGAATCGTTTAGTTTTGAGCACGAAAATTTTGTACTGATTGGTAAAGGGCGCAATCCGGAGGAAAAAACAGTTGTTTGCGTAGAAAACGGCCATTATTTAGGATTTGGCTTTATTGATGAATCATTTGCCGCCCATGATTTCGAAGATTTTAAAAACGTCATTAAACGATACCACGACAACAAAGATGTGCAGCAAATTATCCGGGGCTACATGCGGACAAACATGCGTGATAAACTGCTGGTTTTCTAACCTTATTTTAGAATAAATCAAACTTCAGTAGTGCTATTTTTCCAGCGCTGGTTTTAGATTTATAATCTAAAATAAATAATCTAAGAAATTAGCAGCGTAAGCACTTGGCATTATTTAATTTACACTATATCTGCTTTAATCGCGTCTAGCATAGCTATTTTGTAGCTCATTTTAATATTATTGGCGGCGTAAGGCAGTAATCTCTTCATTTCTGCTCAAATATTTACCGGTAACCTAATATTTTACGGGCCATTCTCTACTGAATCTTAACAGCTTTCGGATTGTCTGATCTTTCGGTCGTGTTAAAAAGAATAATCCATAGTCGTTTAAATTAGCTGTTTGTGCTTACCCTTGCTTCTGTTTTACCCTAATATACGGTTCAATGGCTTTATGATGTACCTTGCACAGGTATCCATCAATATTGCTACCGTGCAATATTTAGAAGTAAATTACCAACCCAAAATATTATTTTTACAACCGACTGCTTATTAGGTTTACACTTATGAATAATATAGAATATATTTTATACTTATTCCTTTAAATTACGTTTACTTAATATTTTAAATTCTCCATTTAAATTTCTCTGAATTAAAATGGATCAAATCACCGGTATACAAAGGTAAAAGCTTTAAGCAAGATGGATAATTATAAATCAAAACAGTTAAAATAAGGCTAAAAGCCAATTTCAAAATTTCCTTCATGTTGTATAAAATATTTGGTTTTACCTGCTTAATAATTTTGAGTAGCTGTGCCCGGCAAAATTATTACCAGGAAGATTCACTTTACCAAGGTGGCAAGCCCGCCGCACTAAACCCGCCGGAACCAGGTTATGTTTGGGCAACCGCCGGCAAGCAATACCAGCGGAGCACCTTACACACCATGATATGGGGAAAGCACTACCGGGAGGTCTGGGCGGCACCGGTTCAGGCGGCCGTTTTAAACTTAGCTGAGGTGAAGGGCGGGTTAGTTCCTTCCGAAATGGGGGGAGGGCTCCAGACCACCAGTCTGGTGTTGTTAGATCCCGCCGGGCGCTCCTTTACCCTGCGTACCCTCGATAAAGATCCGTCGCAGTCTTTGTCGCCTTTTCTGCAAAAAACTTTTATTAGCAACCTGATGCGGGATCAGACATCGGCCATAAACCCCTACGGAGCCTTTACTATTCCGCCGATGGCGGATGCAACCCATATTTTTCATACCAATCCGCAGCTATATTATGTACCCACCAATGCCCCTTTTTTAGGTAATTACCAGAAAGCTTTTAGCGGAAAGCTGGTGATGCTGGAAGAAAAGTATGATAATAAAAGAGCCTTAACTCCTGCTTTCGGTGCAGCCACTAATGTAATAAATACAAAGGAGTTGAATAATAGGATTAAAAACAGTGCCTGGCACAAAGTAGACCAGCTGGCTTTTGCCCGGGCCCGTTTATTTGATTTGCTAATCAGCGACTTCGACCGCCACGAAGGGCAATGGAATTGGGCCGAATATTTAACAAAACAAGGGGTCGCAGTTTATAAGCCAATACCAAAAGACCGGGATTACGCCTTTTACCAGTACGCCGATGGCGTAATTCCCTGGCTTCTGACCCGCCGGATATTGGTAGGCCATATCAAACCTTTTATTCATAATATTCCGGATGTAGGCGGGATTATTTATAAAGGCCGGGAGTTGGATGAACAGTTTTTAAACGAGCTTACCGCAGAAGAGTGGAACCGATTAGCCTTGTCGATGCAGGCCGAACTTACCCCGGCGGTAATCGGGGAAGCAATTACCAGATTACCGGAATCACTTTACCACCTTACCGGTGCAAAAATTCAGGCGAAATTAAATAAGCGGGTGGCGCAATTGCCTCAGTTGGCGGCTGAATATTACCAGTTATTAGCCCGGGAAGTGAAAATTGAAGGCTCTGATAACAGAGAAAAGTTTCTGGTGCAGCAGCACTCTAACAAAATAACTTCGGTAGCGGTATTTACTTTACCCGCTAACAGCCAGGAAGAACCGATTCGATTGTATTACCGCGAATTTATTTATCCTGCTACCAAAAAAATAACACTTAAAGGTTCGGGAGGCAAAGATGAATTTGTGGTGCCAAAATCAACCAGGAAATATACCGAAATCATTATAAAAGCTGGTAATGACAAAGACTTAATAAAAACCGAACAACAAGTAAAAGCAAAATGAATACTGGTTACTACACCTAATGAATGAAAGTTATAAATATGTAAGGCCACAAAAATTTTTAAAGGGTAATATTCTGGTTTAAAGGGCAGCAGTCGACAAGCAATTGCCGTTCTGTTAAATTTTCGGGCTAACGGTTTTTAGCATTTCCAGCACCATTTTCTCCACCGGCGAAAGGTAAGGCGTACCGGTATTGGTTGGATCATGCTGCTTCAGGTAATCGTAAAGTTTATCTTCTTTAAAAATATCCAGCACCTGCGGGTGTACATAATATTTGCTGCAAACCGAAGGTGTATTGCCCAGGCCTTTGGCTACTTGTTTAAAGGCCTCTTTCACCGTTTTTTCTTTTTCTAATTCCGGCTGCTGATCCAGCATTTGCTCCAGGCATTGCACCATCAGAACAGTACCGCCCCACGTCCGGAAATCCTTGGCGGTAAAATCCTGCTGACTTATTTCCTGAATATATCCGTTCACGTCGCCCGATTCCAGGGTTTGCCGCTCGCCACTTTCGTTGTAATACTGAAACAAGTCGTAACCCGGAATTTCTTTGCATTTTTTTACCAGCTTGGCCAACCGGCGATCCTGAATATCTATTTCGTGCTCCACTCCTTTCTTGCCCACAAAACTAAACCGGATATTATCTCCTTCGATTTTAACGTGTCGATCGCGCAGCGTAGTTAAGCCGTAGGATTTATTAGACTGGGCATAAAAGCGGTTACCGATCCGGATGAGCGAATTATCGAGCAGGTTTACCACTATGGCTACTACTTTCTTTTTATTTAAGTCTTTTTGGGCTATATCTTTTGCGATTTGTTCCCGCATGTGGGGCAAACTTTCGCCGAAGGCGATCATCCGGCCAAACTTGGTTAAGCTCCGCACATCGCGCCATTTGGCGTGGTAAATATATTGCTTACGTCCTTTCTGATCACGGCCGGTAGCCTGAATATGGCCATTAGGCGAAGGACAAATCCAGACATCGGTCCAGGCCGGCGGAATCATGAGCTTTTTTATTCGCTCCAGGGTTTTCTCGTCGGTAATTTCGCTTTCCTTCTGGTCATAGTAAACAAAAGATTGGTCCTGGGGAACACGGGTTAAACCTTTACGGGTATCGGGCAGGTAACGTAAACCAGCCATGGCCGCCGCGCCTGCCGGATCGGCATGCAGGGCCTGGGCATCTATCTCTGCTAAATTATTTGCCATTTTTGCTATTAAAACCAGTAAGCTGTGTGCTTTATAACCGAAATACGGCTAAAAAGTTATTTCTTATTTTAGTAGGTTTGCGCCGCCATTGATGCCAGGCAATAAATTTGGCTATAAAATTATTGCCTGGTACTAAAAATTACGTCGCAAATTTTTTATTTTTTTCGTACAGACATTTTAAAAGAGAATCTGGCTCCTGGGGTAATGCTTAAATCAACCCAATAATAAGCTCCTGGAGGTGTATTGAGCCAGCTTAGCTAACAAATTAACAAACATGAAAAAAAAATTAAAATATTATCGCCTGCCCTTATTTAGTTTTCTGTTAATATTTTTTACGTCGGCCTGCACCAAAGATAAAAACGGTGATCGCCTGTTATTTTCCATCGAAGACGACATTGCCTTAGGCCAACAGGTTGCGGCTTCGGTAGATTCTACTTACCGGGCTCAGGGAACCTTAATCGAACGAAGTAACACCAGGTACACCACTGCCTATCAGCAACTCGACCGCATCGTGAACCGGATATTAAGTTCGGGACAGGTCGCTTACAAGGATGAATTTAAATGGGACACCAAAATAATAAAAGACGATAAAGTTCTGAATGCTTTTGCTACTCCCGGCGGCCACATTTACGTTTTTTCGGGCCTGATTAAATACCTGGATACAGAAGATCAGTTTGCCGGAGTATTGGGTCACGAAATTGCGCACGCCGATAAGCGGCATACCACAAAACAGTTACAAACCCAATACGGAATAAACTTATTATTAGCCATCGTGCTCGGCGAAAACCAGGGTGCGCTTACCCAAATTGCGACAGGTCTTACCTCTTTGAAATTTGGCCGGGATGCCGAACGCGAAGCCGATAATTTTTCGGTGGTTTACCTGGGCGGAACCGATTTCTACGCGTGCAACGGGGCTGCCGGATTTTTTGAAAAAATGCGGGCCGAAAACCAGAGCGCCAATCCACCTGAATTTTTAAGCACCCACCCCGACCCGGGTAACCGCATCCAGGCCATCAACGATAAAGCCCAGCAACAAGGTTGTAAAACCACCTCTTCAGCTTCTTCCGGCTACGCCCAGCTTAAGAATAATTTAAATTAGTAACCTCATGTGATTAAAATAAGTAGATCCCGGTAGCCAGCCGGGATTTTTTTATTTAGAATTGTAGAATATTTTTGCCCCCTGGAAGCCGTGGGCAAATTATTTTATAACCTGCATCAATAAAAAACATGAGAATCGCTCCGGTACCGGCGTTTAACTAAATATTTGTATATGGCAGATTGGCAGAAAAAATTAACGAGCCTGGCCTCTAAACTCGAAGATAAAGCAGACGAATTTATTCTTCAGGTGCGGCAGCGCTTAGATTTATTTAAACCTATTCAGATAGTTACTTACCGGAGTTATGGTACCCGTAACCGGCTTTACCTCAAAGGCCGGGTGTTGGCCGATAATGGAATAACCCCGTCGCGGGATACCGATTCAACTCTGGCAAATCTGTTG
>JAQBNV010000005.1 GCA_028288395.1 Adhaeribacter sp.
TTTACCATGCGCCAGGCAGGTTAACATTCTGGCCAAAGCAGTAGGTCGCGGCTGTGGACTCCGCACATCAAAAACCCCTGGTTCGTAAAAACCATCTGCGCGCGTAACCAGGTTAACCCAATCAAAAGTGCCTAATAACGACCAGGCCGCTACGCCAACAATATTTACGCCATCCTTTTTCAGTTCGGTGCAAGAATCCCAAACGTGCTTAAACCACTGTATCTGTTCTTCCCGGGCGCCGCATATATGTACTTCAGTTACCGAAATAGGCAAACCATACCGCTCCCAGGTTTCCCGCAACAACGTTTTATGTCCGGCATAAAAGCCTGCCGGGTCATCTGTTTTTACCCGTAAAGCTTCTACATCGGCATATTCGTGAATCTCATTTCCCCCGTGCGACCATTCCGGAAAGCCGGCTAGTTTTTCATCGAGGTAACGTTCACTCGTTGGGTAATGGTTGATCCCAATAATATCGGGGGGACAAGGATTATCGCGAAACCATTGCAAGTCTGCGGCCGGTATACCATTATTTATAAAATACTGCCACATGACATGTTCAGGTGTCAGGTTGCCGGTAAGTAAATCCAAACTCAGCCACCGCCGCTCATTATCCAAAGCCGCCTGGTAAGCTAATAAGGGCGTACTATAAGTTTTCCCTAAATCTTCGGTTTGTATTAGTTTGGCGTGCGGAATTACTTCCCGAATAGCGCGCATCGCTAATACCGTAGCTTTACATTGGTGCAATAAGGTTAAGCCAAAAGTATAACCATCCCGGCCATGTGGATACCAGACCCCGTACAATCCACTAAACCGGGCCGTAGTTAAGGGTTCATTTACGGGCGTGAAATATTCAAGCCACGGATACCGTTGCGCCACCGCCCGGGCATATTCGGCTACTCCTTCGGCAAAGCCCGGATCGGCCAGGTTCGTGTGCCGGGGACCACTGCCGTGATGTACCAATCCGAGAATAGGGGTAATGCCATGCTCCTGCAACAATTTCAATCGCCGGTCACCCCAGGTCCAGTCGGCGGCGGCCGGACCATTGGGAGCGGTTAGTTCCCATAGCAGGGGATAACGCATTTTCTTTACCCCGATAGCCGCAAATAAAGAGATATCTTCTTCCCGCTGGGCATGCCCGTTCAGCTGCATCTGATCTAAATATTCATCACCTACCCGATTTACCGTGCATTCTAGTCCTGCCCACACCTCCGGATAATCAGGATTTACATTTTTACTGTGCTCCATAGTTGTTATATTTTCAGAGCAGAGCTAAGCTTTGCTGCCTAAAACTTATGGTAAATCATTCGTGGAATACCGAAAGGATTACCCAATTAGCTTGGCAAATGCTCTAATTAGCTTTGAATTTTTATTCAGCGTATTCTTTATTAATGGCTGCCGAATGGGAAAATTACGGTGAGCTTAAGGGGTGGTTCTATAACTGGCAAATTATACGTGGATGCCGGTGTAAAATCAGTATATAACGACAGCTTCCCTGGTTATTAAAATAATCCTGTATTTTGTACTTACTCAAACAGCGCTTAAAGTTTTTATTTAAATCTGTAATTTATGTTAGTTAATTAGAATTAGAACTTACAGAATATACCGGCATCTAAGAGCATGTTTAATTTTGCTTTTGTAAGCAAGTATGGCTAGAATAAGGTTCTCCGGAAGCGTTTTCCTTGCCTCGTAGCGCTGCTACGCGGCAAGGAAAAGGCGAACTGAGGTTCTGGCGCTGGACGCTTGCAGTACAAAGAGCAAAATTTAAACATGCACTAAGGGATGATTTCAGGTAGTTGTTGTTAGATTAAAATTTTATGCGACGCTATGAAATCAGAGACCAATCATGGGCGCGTATTTGTGCGCTACTTTCCGGTAAAAGCACTGATGTTGGCCTTACGGCCAAGGATAACCGCCTCTTTGTTAAGGCCATGGTCTGGATTGCCCGTCGTGGTGCTCTCTGGGGAGACCTGCCGGTTCATGCTCTCACCAGGAGAGCAGTCGGACCATAAACAGGCGGTATCACTTTTAGCAGAGGACGGGCCTGTGGCCGTGATAGCTGATAAAGGCTCGACTGCCACTGTTTTGCGCAATCCATTACTGAACTGGGGGCAGAAGTTCTCATTCCTGCCCGGGCCAATGCCAAAGAGCCTCGTCTCCCTGATAAAAACCTCTAAAAGGACCAAAACAAAATTGAACGTCTCTTTAACAGAATCAAGCGCTATCGACGTTTTGCTACCAGATACGACAAAACCGCTTCTTCTTTCTTCGCCTTCTTCCACTTGGCTGCTGCTATCACTCTTTTACTCTAATTGTCAACACGGACTAGTACTGCTCCAAATAATTATTAGCATAAAACCGGATTGCAAATCCGGGGCTCTATGGGACGAGATTACAAATCTTGCCCAGCCTCCTCTAAAAATTAATTTGGAGAAGCAATAGCTTATCATGTAAAAGCTAAACGCACAATAGAGATTATAAAGAATAAGGAAGTATAAGTTTTTTGCGGTTCTTAATATTATATGGGATTAAGATATGTAGATATAGCAGGCAAGGAGCCGGTGATACGTTCGCATACAGGTTTA
>JAQBNV010000056.1 GCA_028288395.1 Adhaeribacter sp.
AAGGCTTATCCAAATCCGTTTTACCAAAGCTTTTCCATGGTAGTTTATGCCAACGCGCAAAAGCTGGCTAGTATAACCCTTACCGATGCCATGGGCCGGAAAGTAATGGAACGAACTGTAACGTTAAATAAGGGATCAAACGATATTCAATTTAAGCTTGGCGACCAATATCCGGCGGGCATTTATATCATCAACTTAACCACTAATAATTTCCAGAAACACCTGAGAATGGTTAAGAAATAAGTATTTTCATATGCACTTTTTAAAAGGGAAGCTTCAAGCTTCCCTTTTTTTGTTTAACAGTATTTCTTTAATATTTGCTAATTAAAATTTACATATCCCAATTATCGGTTTGCGCTTTTACTATTCGCCTGCCGCTTTTACAGAGAAGAAATTAGTGTATAAAGTTGCCCAACGCCTTTATTTACCGATCCTTAAATTGATAAAGATATAATTTAGGCAAAGTAAAAGGGCTCTATTTCCCTGGGAAATTGCTTTTTCACGCGATTACTGCATAGGTGAAGCCTGAAGGGTGTCAGCGCCCGGTGAAAAGAAAGCAATGCACGAGCGTTGGGGTAATTGTAGTTAGACAAGTATGATGTTAAGCGCTACTTAAAGGCTGGTAGCTGGCATCTTTGGTGGCTGCCCGGCCAGTCTATTAAATGTTTTTTTTAGGTGTCACCAATAGCCAGGCTTTGGCTTTATGTCGGTAAACAGAATGTTGCCGTCAGTGTTACTGTTGTTTGCTGTTTCAATCCTTTGCAGAATAAATGATCATTGTGTACGTGCTTGTTATTGTTTATAAAATACAATATATATCATGTTTGTGTTTTTAGTGGATATCGTAATAGCTAAACTGTAATATTGATTTAGAGTATCTTAAATAGGAGTTACGCAAAATTGAAGATAAACTCCCGTTGGGCCTGCAGGAAGAGTTTACGCTGGAGGGCATAAACATTTTCCAGTATTTTGTCCTGCGTCATCCAGGTGAGTCTTTGAAAAGCGCGGAGCACGCAGAAGATATGGTTCTGAATAGCTTGAAAACTACGCACAAAGAAATGCGGGGCATGACATTCTTGTTTAATGGTCCGGAAGCATTCTTCTACGTGCCAGTGCTGGGCTTTGACTTCCTGGAACTGCTTTCTACTTAGCTGCTCCCATTGCTGCCGGTCCGGTAAGTACATAGCAGAGTGTCTAACGTGGCCGTCCCTATCCACCGTTCTAAACACTTTTACAAAATCAAAGCCCTTCAGGTGCGTTAATAATCCCTCTTCTGGCAGCTGTTCTATCTTCCCCACCTGTTCATAGCAGCCCGCAGTGGTGGAGACGATGCGGTTTGCTTCTAATCCCATGAGAAAACCTACTTCCTGGTTTCTGAGAAACTTCAGGTTCTCGATAGAAGCATACCAGCTATCGGCACTCACCCAAGCCGGGCGCAAGCCCCACTGCCCGCATTCTTTCACCCTCTCTTGAAAGTAGTCATGCTTGGTCTTGTGCTCCTGATGGCGGTATAGGCGAAAGTTAACCGGAAAGCCTAATCCGGTAGCATCGGTGTAAAATAAGGTAATCAGGTTGATTCCTTTGACGGTCTTATGGTGCGGGCCGGAGTAGAAATAGCCTACCAATGCGGTCGTATCCGGATTAGGGAAGGGTTTGTCCAGCACCGAGTCATCCACCGAAAGAACACCGCCTCTCAGCCTTATGCCCGGCTTTACCGCTGCAAACAGGTCCTTACCGCTAAACTGATTGCTCAGTAGAAAACAGTTAATCTCATCATGTGAGATTTCCAGCACTTCGCTGGCCTTCATGCAACTTACCTTCCTTGGCTCACTCAACAAATACGCGATGTATTGGGCCGATTCCATGCCTTTTTATTTATGTTTTACCTTTGCAAGTACGTCATATGCTGCTTTTGCGTAACTCCTATTAAAGATGGTTTTATTTAAAGTGTATAATTTATTGCATTGCAAATGAAAAGCATATTTATAAAAATAATTAATATTGGTTATAGGAAAATTTGTTACTAAATGGCATATTTAACGCATAGTTTAAATTCTTATATATCATGTTATAAGCTTGTTAAGTGAATTGCAGGTCGTGTGTTGGTTAAAAACATATGTTACTTATATTGGTATATTGTCCTTTTTTATATATAGTGATAGAGCTATCATTGTATGTTATAAAAATATACAGATGAACACAACTGAAAATTTGCATCAATCGTTTGCCTGGTTATCCGGCGAAGCAAGAGAAAAAAGCTTGCCATGCTATGATGTTTCTGATGTTCTGAATTTAATGAATATCTCTTTTTTCAGCCAGTTTGGCGGGTTAGAAGTTGCGGCTGACGGCGAGATACGGGGGTTTAATCGGTTTGTGCAGAACCGGCCTTATGATACTGCCACCGACGCAGCAGAGGTAAAACAGGCTGCTCCGGAAGAAGTATATTTCTTAACCCAGGTTATCCTGAATACCTTAAACACTGTGCCGGAACGGTTTCATGATATGTTTGATATTCCGGGCCTGGAAACGGAAGGTTGGGAGTTGTTGGCTAACGTCGCGCAATATCTAATAACCCAAGGCTGGATAGAGCCGAAAGCAGTAGAAGAAAAGCTATTGGTAAAGCTTACCATAGAAGGAAAAATCTATCTGCGGAATAGCAATGCCTGGTCGTGATAAATTAAATATTGTTGTATAAGTCTGTTTTCGTTTTAAATCAGTAGAAGCGGCATTCCATAATTTGGAATGCGCTTAATGGTCGCTTAGCATTTTTCCGGATGCGGAGCCTGGATAAATACTAGTTTATCTTTTATAAGCGCTAAAAAATATTGTTTATTCCTCTCTTTTTTCGGTCTTCCTATTTCTGGAATTGACTTTTTCCTTTCATTTTAATTTCCGCTTTAATAACAATATTTAATAAATCCAGTATTGTATTTTCGTCAATGTGGCTTAAATATAGAACTAAGTTAATATTAGTCTCAAATTTTTAATTCCATAATTCTAAACGCTTCCGGGTTTATTGCCAAAGTAGTATTTGTAAATATAATAATATAAAGAACTGGTTAAAAGTTAACGTTATTATTCCGTTGCGGGGATGGGTGTTATATTGCTGTTATCAGGTAATGCCTTGATATTAAGCGATTTGATATAAAAAATTTGATATGGCACAAGTTTGGATTATACTTTTTTATAAAAACTTTATAACCAGAAAATGTTTCGTGTTAAAATGGTTCTAGGCAGAAGCACGTTGCTGCAAGGTTTGCTAATAAAAGCTTGCTTTGTGTTAACCCGGTAAATTTAAGACCGGAACTTCTCGGAGAAGCAAAGCCGGTTTACAGACCTGGAGATGCCTTGCCAAGTAAAATTTTTTAACCAAACAGAGCATCCAACGGAAAACGTACTCTAATAAATTTATTATTTTATGATTCGCTTAAAAAACATAGATTATACCAAATACGCCCCTGTAAGGCTGCGGGGGAACGGTAGTTATTTTATATATACAGTTGATAAGCACGAATTTTTTGACGAAGCCGCCGATAAATACCCCTATTTCTGTCATCCTTTAACCCAATACGGGGAAGCAGATTTCAAGAAGACCGTTATCCTACCGAAAAGCGCGAT
>JAQBNV010000088.1 GCA_028288395.1 Adhaeribacter sp.
CCAGCTCTAATAAATGCACCACCGGCTCGATGCTGTTGAACGGGTGATGCAGTAAAACATCTTTCGTCTTCAGTACTTCAAATAAATCCAGGTTTCCCATTTCGGGCAGGCCAATCGGGTTAACCGGGTTGGGCAGACGGGTAATTTTATCGCGGAAGTTGGTATGCCGGATTATTTGCCATAATCCTTTCAGATCCAGCAAATTATCAATAATAAAAATATTGGCGTTATCAATATTCCATCTTTCTTTTAACCCCTTCAGGAGAACCGGTGACGGATTGCCTTCAATTTCTAACCGGACCACGCGGCCCTTTTTGCGGGTCTTTAGTTTAATTTTAATTTCATTGATGAAATCGGCGTCAATGTCATCGCTTTCTTCTAAAGTAAAATCACCATTCCGTGTAATCCGGAAAAGGTTGATGGAAACAATTTCCACATTACGGAAAAGCTTATCGATCTGCCAACGGATTATTTCTTCAATCGGCACAAAAATCATTTTATCTTTCCGCTGTATTTCGTAGAACCGAGCCAGATTTTGGGGTATCTGAATAAAAGTTAAGCGGTTGTGCAGCTTTACATCATCACTGCTACGGGTTATTACCCCAAATATCAAAGCCTGGTTTACGAGCAAAGGAAACCCGTGGTAATTATCGTAGGCCATGGGCGTGAGCATCGGGAAAATGGTATTCATGAAATACCGGCTCGCTTTGCGTTGTTCGCCTTCGGTTAAATCATCGATTTTACTAATGCTAAAACCATTTTTTTCGAATTGACCCTGACATTCGGCATAATTAATATAAACATCATTTACCAACCGATGGGCAAACTCGAGCAGTTTCCTACGGAATGGCAATTCGCGTAAGCCCGAATAATCTATCCTTTCTTTCCCGTAATCGATATAATTATACAAACTGCCTACCCGGATCATGAAAAACTCATCGAGGTTAGAAGCAGTAATAGCCAGGAACTTCAAGGCATCAAACAATCCGCGCGAGGTGTTTTTGGCCTGGTCGAGGACCCGGTAATTAAACCTTATCCAGCTGAGATCCCGGCTGATATACTTACTTTTCCTGATTTGATCCGAAATTTTATTTAACTCCATAGTCATTTCACCTCTAAGGCTTCCAATCGCTTGGCAAGGGCATTAGATCCAATTGGTTATAATTAGTATTTATATATTACGCTTCGAAGATGCGAATTAACTAAATATCTGCGCAAACTTTATTTATTTGTATTATAAAAAAAGCCTGCCGGTAGGCAAGCTTTTTAAAGTTAAAAGTTTTAATATTTATTTAAACTTTATACGTCGATTCGTGCATATTTGGCATTTCGCTCGATAAAGTCGCGTCGTGGGGCTACTTCGTCTCCCATCAGCATCGAAAACAGGTGATCGGCTTCGGCAGCGGAATCGATGGTTACTCGTTTCAGGCTGCGGGTTTCGGGGCGCATGGTGGTTGTCCAGAGTTGTTCCGGGTTCATTTCACCCAAACCTTTATAACGCTGCACGCCCACCGAATCTTCTTTACCACCTTTTGCAAGTTCTTTAATGGCTTCGGCCCGATCCTGCTCGGTCCAGCAGTAGCGTTCTTCTTTCCCTTTTTTCACGAGGTAAAGCGGCGGCAAGGCAATATAAATATATCCGTTGTCAATGAGCTCTTTCATGTAACGGAAGAAGAACGTCAGAATCAGCGTCCGGATGTGACTGCCATCAATATCCGCATCCGTCATGATGATAACCCGGTGGTAGCGTAATTTATCCATGTTCAAGGCTTTGTGATCATCGGGCGTACCAAAACTAACCCCCAAAGCCGTAATCATGTTTTTGATCTCCTCGTTCTCGTAAATACGATGTTCCTGGGCTTTCTCTACGTTCAGAATTTTACCCCTAAGCGGCAAAATAGCTTGAAATTTACGATCACGGCCCTGCTTGGCCGAGCCACCCGCCGAGTCCCCTTCCACCAGGTAAATTTCACATTGCGCCGGATCCGATTCCGAACAGTCGGCTAACTTGCCGGGTAAGCCGGTACCGGATAGTACGCTCTTGCGTTGCACCATCTCCCGGGCTTTCCGGGCCGCCTGCCGGGCCTGGGCCGCCAGCACCACTTTCTGAATAATAATTTTGGCTTCGCGGGGATTTTCTTCTAAAAAGTTTGAGAGCATTTCGCCCACGGCAACATCCACGGCACCCATTACATCAGAGTTACCCAGCTTGGTTTTGGTCTGGCCTTCAAATTGCGGTTCAGCTACTTTTACCGAAATAACCGCTGTAAGGCCTTCCCGGAAGTCATCGCCCTGGATTTCGACCTTGGCTTTCTCCAGCATGCCGGAACGCTCGGCGTAACCTTTGAGGGTACGGGTAAGGGCCCGCCGGAAACCGGCCACGTGGGTACCGCCCTCGATGGTATTGATATTATTAACGTAGGAAAAAATATTCTCGGTGTAGGTGGAATTGTACTGCAAAGCAATTTCGATCGGAATACCATTCTTTTCGCTTTCGATGTAAATAGGTTCCGGAATCAGGTTTTCACGGGTTTCTTCTAAATACGCCACAAACTCCCGTAATCCGCCTTCTGAGAAAAAAGAATCCTGCAGATAAGTGCCGTCATTATTCTTTTCCCGCAGATCGGTAATATTTATCCGGATGCCTTTATTCAGGAAAGATAACTCCCGTAAACGGCCGGCAATGGTATCGTATTTGTATTCGGTGGTAGTAAAGATGGTATCATCAGGCTTAAACTGTACGGTAGTACCGTGTTCTTCCGAATCACCTATTTCCCGGACCGGGTACTGCGGGACACCAATTTTGTAGTGCTGTTCGTATATTTTGCCATTCCGCTTTACTGTAACGTTCAGGTCAGTAGAAAGCGCGTTTACGCAGGAAACCCCCACCCCGTGCAAACCACCCGAAACTTTATAGGAACCTTTATCAAATTTACCACCCGCATGCAATACGGTCATTACTACTTCCAGGGCCGAGCGACCTTCTTTCTGGTGAAAATCAGTAGGAATTCCCCGTCCATTATCCGCAACCGTTACCGAATTATCTACATTAATCGTTAAATCAATGGTGTCGCAGTGGCCAGCCAGGGCTTCGTCGATGGAGTTGTCCACCACTTCCCAAACCAGGTGATGCAACCCCCGGATACCAATATCGCCTATATACATGGCCGGACGCATGCGCACTGCCTCTAAACCTTCTAAAACCTGTATACTGTCCGCTGAATAAGTCGATAATTGTCTCTCTTGTATTTCGCTCATGAAATGTTCTATTTTCAGGTTTATTTGATATGTAAAGATACGTATATTTCTCGGTTTTTGCTATTGACTTATACAGATTTAGCGCCTCTAAGCATTTAATATTTTCAAAAAATAACGAATTTCTTAAATTTTACATAATACCTCAATTTACTTAGTCAGCCCATTATTATATGTATTTATTTAGCATTTTATATTGGTTAATATTTTCTTTTGCGATGATTACCGGGCATAAAAAAAGCCCCTGTTCCGATAGAACAAGGACCCGTATATATACTGGCAAGCCATGCATTAGCCCCGTAGGCTGCGAAGACGCTCGGCCGCCCATTCCGGCGTTATATCGCGCTGCGGATCGCCCAGCATTTCGTAACCTACCATAAATTTCTTTACAGTAGCCGAACGCAACAAAGGCGGATAAAAATGCATATGGAAGTGCCATTCCGGGTGCGCCTGTCCGTCAGTGGGTCTCTGGTGCAGGCCGGCCGAATACGGAAAAGAAACCCCGAATAATTTGTCATAAACCGTAGAAAGTTCTTTTATAATGATGGCAAAATCTGTTTTTTCAACTTCGCTCATTTGCAAAATATCCCCGAAATGCCGCTTGCTGATAATAATGGTTTCGAAAGGCCATACCGCCCAGAAAGGCACCAAAGCTACAAAAGCTTCTGTTTCTACTACGATGCGCTGTTTTTCTTTTAATTCCAGTTCCAGGTAATCGGCCAAAAGGCTCCGGCCGTGTTCCTGAAAATAAGACAGTTGCTGCACCGATTCTTTAGCGGGTTCTACCGGAATGGTGCTCTGGGCCCATATTTGACCATGTGGATGCGGGTTACTGCTGCCCATAACCGCGCCTTTATTCTCAAAAATCTGAACGTAATTGATATAATTGAGTGCTCCCAGTTCCTGGTATTGCTGCTGCCAGACATCTACTACCCGCCGGATTTCCGAAGCTTCCATATCGGTTAAAGTCAAATCGTGGCGCGGCGAAAAACAGATAACCCGGCAAATACCACGCTCGGCTTCGGCTCTTAATAGGTTACCCTTCGTAAAGCTACCTTCCGGCACATTGGCCTGCAGGGCGCCAAAATCATTTTCAAAAACGAAGGTTTGCGTGTACGAAGGATTAAATTCCCCATTGGCCCGCACGTTACCAGGACACAGGTAACACTTGGGATCGTACTGGGGCCGTTCCTCTTTGGCAATATCTTCTTGCTGGCCCTGCCACGGGCGCTTGGAACGATGCGGCGAAACTAACAGCCATTCGCCGTTTAAAGCATTAAAACGGCGGTGGGGGTGTTCGGTTAAATCAAGTGTATTCATAATTTTCAGGCGTCGGTTTGCTTCTTACAACGAATTTTTGCGCTCTTATGGTTAACTGCCGGGTATTTATAAATAATAAACCACAGGGCATTACTTGGCAATGGCGCAGCACGCAAAATAAATCTTTTTAGTTTTAAATGAATATATGTTTAAAACCGCTTTTTTAAAAAATGGTGGGTTAAGCCATCTTATTCTTTCGATCCGGTTTAAGTAAATTAAATTTCTGTTTTAACCATCAGCTCTGAAGGAAATCTAATCAGGAGAAATAAAGCATTAAATACTTACCTGGTAAATCAACTAACCCATGTTTATTCAGCGTTAAAAATATTTCATAATCAGGTTAAGTGAGAAATACCGCTATATTTTATAAGGTTCATTTATTATCAAATATTAAATTATATAATTACTATTTTATTATTTATTCGTAGCTCGCTATGCCAGTCGGTTAAACCAAACCCTTTATCTTTGCTGGCATTAAGCTTCATAAGCTAATTTTTTTTCTTTTCAGAACCAAATAAGCTAACCTTTTGCCGTAAAATGCGTGAAGCTTTTGCTAATATGCGCTAAATCCAAACACTATGAAAAAGACACTCCTTTTTA
>JAQBNV010000113.1 GCA_028288395.1 Adhaeribacter sp.
CCGGTGGGTTTAAAATCTTTGTTTCCGAAGGCTGCCAAATACGATCGGCAGTGGGTGGACAAACACTCGATGGGCGAGAATGTGCTTTTTAACCTGGAAAGCTTAACGGAGGTATTGCACTTAAAACCCGGCATGCGGGTCTTGGATTTAGGATGTGGCAAAGCAGTTAGTTCTATATTTTTAGCCAACGAGTTTAAGGTACAGGTTTGGGCTGTAGACGAAGCCATTTCACCGACCGAAAACCAGGACCGTATAATAGAAGCGGGTTGCGAAAATAAAGTTTTCCCGTTACAGGCCGATGCCCGAAGCCTTCCTTTTGCCAATGGCTTTTTTGATGCCGTAATTGTTATCGACTCCTACACTTACTTTGGTACCGACGAAAAATACCTGCCTTATATTTGTCGTTTCCTGAAACCTGAAGGCTACATTGCCATTGCAGACGTGTGCTTTAAAGAAGAAATAGAAACTTTACACCAGGTACCACCTTTTTTACGCAAAGATTTTCAGGATTACTGGTACTTTATCCACGCGGTAGACTGGTGGCGCAAGCTCTGGGAAAAAACCGGTTTAGTAACGGTTAAAGCTGCCGAAATAATGCCCGCAGCGCCGGTTATCCGGGAGCAATATATTAAAGATTACGCCGCCTCCGGCAAGAAAGATCCATTTGCCA
This sequence comes from Adhaeribacter sp., assembly GCA_028288395.1. Taxonomy (GTDB): domain Bacteria; phylum Bacteroidota; class Bacteroidia; order Cytophagales; family Hymenobacteraceae; genus Adhaeribacter. Next base: position 671 of record JAQBNV010000113.1, read on the forward strand.
AAGCTTTACAGAATGACAAAAAAGAATTTATTTCTTTTTTCCGATTGGTGGCCCAAAGAACCAGCAAAGAGGCTTACCTGCAATCTTATAAATAAATATTCGTTTATATTATTTTTAAATTTATTGACTGGTAAGTAGGTGATAAGTTATAGGTTGTACGTTGATATGGCTTTCAGTATAAGGAATTTAGACTAAGTAAAGGTTCTACTTAATTCTATTCTGCTACTTAGTTCTAGTAAAACTTACTTTTTGCCGCAACTTCCCGATTCAAGGCAAACCCAAAATTACACCGTCATAATCCCTCAAACTACTATTATTCTGATAATTCAAATAATAGCTTGAGCGAGGTTAGGTCAGGCCGATGTGCAATAGAGCATCGCCCTGGTTTACAACCGGCATGCGGTTTAACCCGATTACGTAGCCGGCGCAGGGCGCCTTAATCCGCACCGACATTTGACCGAATGGATCCGCAATGCTGCCAATTACCTGGCTTTTCTGCAGATAATCGCCCAGCATAATCTGGCTACGGAATAAACCCGCCATTTTTGCCCGGACCCAGGACGTTTTAGCACATATAATCGGGGGTTTGGCCGGTTCTACATTACTTTTTTGCATATTTAGTTCCTGTAACACCCGCAGGGTACCGTTAATGCCTTGTAAGATGCCTTCCTCATCGAAACGCAGCGATTCGCCGCTCTCGTACACAATAATGGTTTTGCCGTGTTTGCCGGCTTCCCAGCGCAGCGATTTGGCCCGGTAATTTGCATTGATTAAATACGGTGCCCCAAAAGCGTGAGCCAATTTTTCCGCTTCCGCGTTGGACAGCACGCACCGCACCTGCGGGTAATTGGCCCGGCTGGCCCCACCGGTATGAAAATCGATGCCGTAATCAACCCAGGGCAATATTTCCCGGACAAATGTATGGGCTACCCGGCTGGCCAGCGATCCGCGCTCATTACCAGGAAAACTCCGGTTTACATCTTTTCCGTCGGGTACCTCGCGCGAGAAATTAAGAAATCCGTAAATATTAAGCACCGGTATGGCGATAATCGTGCCGCGCTGGGGATGCAACAGTTTCCGGCGCAACATGCGGCGCACGATTTCAATGCCGTTTACTTCGTCGCCGTGCATACCGGCCATCAGCAACAAAACCGGGCCGTCTTCATGGCCCCGGAATACATGCACCGGAATATCAATAACGGTACCACTGGGCAACCGCGAAATATTCAGGCGGGTAAGCACGTTTTGGCCTAAACCTATCTGCTGACCGTTAATATTTATTTCCTTCGGCATTTATTCCCGTTGTTTGTTCTGGACCTTCTTCTTTTTCAAAACCAGCGACTCGGTATATTCTATTATTTTGCTCGCAATATCGCGGCTGGTAGCCTTCTCTATACCTTCCAGACCCGGTGATGAATTTACTTCCAGAATTAAGGGCCCCCGGTTCGATTGCAGCATATCTACGCCGGCAATTGCCAAATCAAGGGTTTTAGCCGCGAGCAAGGCAGCCGCTTTTTCGGCCCGCGATAACTTAATGAGGGTACCTGTGCCACCCCGGTGCAGGTTCGACCGGAACTCGCCTTCCCGGCCCTGCCGTTTCATGGCCCCTACTACTTCGCCGTTTACGATAAAGGCCCGTATATCCGCTCCTTTCGACTCCGAAATAAATTCCTGGACAATGATGCGGGCTTTAAGGTTATGAAAAGCTTCGATAACCGACTCGGCGGCTTTTACCGTTTCGGCCAGCACCACGCCCAAGCCTTGGGTCCCTTCAAGCAATTTAATAACCAATGGTGCCCCGCCTACCTGGTTTACCAGTTGTTTGCTGTCTTTAGAGTAATTGGTAAAAGCTGTTTTGGGCATCCCCAGGCCGGCCCGCGATAAGTTTTGCATGGTGCGCAGTTTATCCCGCGACCGGACAATGGCCTGCGACCCCACTGCACTCTTTACTTTCATCATCTCGAATTGCCGCACCACGGCCGTACCGTAAAAAGTTACCGA
>JAQBNV010000127.1 GCA_028288395.1 Adhaeribacter sp.
CCGGTAAAAGAAATAATCCGGGAAACGGCTACGCAATCCACCGCCAAAGAAAACTTTTTTGAACGGGCTTCGGCCGTCGGTTTTCTGGGTTACCAGGGCACCATCGATTACCACACCCGGGCCGGCGCCTTGATTGATGCCGGCAAGGAAGCAGAAGCCTACCGGGTAATAGACGAGGTTTATGCCAAAGTAAGAGCCGGGGCATTTAAACCGGGTTACCAGAGCAATAACGAAGTGGCCGAAGCCAGAGGCGTTACCTGGGAAAAAATTAAAACCTACGCCAAACAAGGCCACGAGTTTGCCAGCCATACCGTTACGCATCCGCGGCTGGCCGCCCTGGACGAGGCCAATCTCTTGTATGAACTGGAAAAAAGCAAAGAAGATATTCTGAAGCAATTAGGTCCGGAATATACTTTTTCGGCCGAAGGGCCCTACGGCACCGAAAACGAGCGTGTTATGGAATATGCGCTTAAAATATACCCGGCCCTGCGTAACCGAATGCCCGAACCCTACTTGGCAGAAATAAACCGGGGCAGCAAGGTACAGCCCGGCGCCTCCGGAAAAGAGTACGTGCAATGGCAACGGGGTGCCACCACCAAAACGCCTTTGCCCCTCATGAAATCGTGGGTGGATACCGTAGCCGCGCATGATAAAGATTGGCTGGTGCTGGTGTTTCACGGGGTAGACGGGATTGGCTGGGAAGCCCTGCCGCACGAATTGCTCGAAGAATATTTTCAGTATATTAAAGACCGGGAAGAAAAGCTGTGGGTAGCTACTTTTGCCGATGTAACGAAGTATATGCGCCAGCGCATGAACGCCAAGGTGGAGGTGCAGGAAAAAGATGATAAAGTTACCGTTAGCCTCACCCACAACCTAGATAAATCGCTGTATAATTTGCCGCTGACGCTAAAATCCTATGTGTCGCCGGATTGGAAAACCGTGGCGGTGAAACAGGGAGAAAAGACGCAACGGGTGCAGCCGCAGCAGGATGCGAAAGGTACGTTTGTGCTTTATCGGGCCCGGCCCAATGCCCAGCCGGTAGAATTGTCGGGTGTTTAACCGGAGTGTAAAGGCCCTAAGACTTTATTTGCGTAAAGCGACAGCATTAACCATACGGTAAAATAGATTAATATTTTGATTTCTAAACATTTATAGGTTAATTACTTACGGTTTAATATTGCACTTACTTATTGTTCTTTAAACTTACGCCTGGTAGATAATGGTGCCAGGGCGATAGTTAAACGGCGTCCAGGCTGCTCTTACGCGGGCCAGGCGATAACCGCAAAAGGATAGACTAAAGTGTCGCTACCGTACCACCCGGAAATTCAGTTAACTAAAAATATTCTGCATTGCCCATGAAAAACCAATCTACGTTCGTATCGGGATCTGCTGCCGTGAAGCAATTGGTCTATCCTTCAGGTGTCGCGGCGGAAGCGTTGCCGCCTGCCAGTCAGAACGGGAAACCAACCCGTCTCCTTTCCATTGATGCCTTGCGGGGTTTTGATATGCTGTTGATTGCCGGCGGCGGTACTTTTCTGGTTTTGATGAAAGATAAAACGGGTCTGGCCTGGGTAGATTGGATTGCCGGGCAACTGACGCATCCGGCCTGGCACGGATTTACCTTCTACGACTTTATTTTTCCGCTATTTTTGTTTCTGGCGGGCGTGTCGCTGCCTTTTTCGCTGCACCGCGGTTTAGAACTGGGCATGCAAAAATCCGATTTATACCGCAAGGCTTTCTGGCGCATGGTTATTCTCATCGCCCTGGGTATTCTGGATAAAAACGCGCCGTTCCCCTTTTTTGATCCGGCCCAGATTCGACTAGGAAGTGTTTTGGGTCGCATTGGTTTAGCGGGTTTTGTTACTACCTGGTTATATTTAAATTTCTCGGGGCGGAAGCGCCTAGCCGGGGTAGGGATAATTTTATTAGGATACTATGCTGCCCTTTTTCTGATTCCAGTTCCGGGCTACGGGGCCGGCAACCTGACTATGGAAGGCAACCTGGTGGGCTGGATCGACCGGACCTTTCTGCCGGGCCGGCTGCTGCAAAAGACTTACGACGAACTGGGTTTACTCACCCAATTGCCCGCCCTCTGCCTGACGGTGCTGGGTGCCACTGCCGGCGATATTCTGCGAACCGCCTGGCCGGAAGCCCGGAAATTACGGGCCTTGCTGTTGGCCGGCGTGGCCGGTATCAGCCTCGGGCTTTTGTGGGGATTGCATTTTTCAATCAACAAACACCTCTGGTCCAGCTCCTTTATCCTCCTGACGGCCGGCATGGCTTTTATTTTCCTGGCTGGTTTCTTTTTCGTTATTGACGTGCTTAAATTCCGGAAATGGGCTTTCTTTTTTATGGTGATTGGCATGAATTCTATTACTGTTTACCTGGCCTACCGGTTTATCGATTTTTCGCACACCTCGCAACTGCTTTTCGGCGGTTTATACGCCCCTGCCCCAGAACCCTGGCAGGAAGTTTTCCGGGCCTTCGGTGCCATGCTACTGGTGTGGCTGCTGCTCTATTTCCTGTACCGCCAAAAAATATTCTGGAAAGTATGATTGGTTGAAGGTAGTAAGAAGTAGGTAGTAGGACTGGTTAATCTATAGGGAAGCAGAAATATACCCTTGTCTTGTACTGAATTCATTTTGGGCAGGGCTTGGAAAAGATGGTGTATAGGATAATAGTTGCCATTATTTCTTCCTGCCAAAAAAATCAAATCAACCCAAAGGAACATTTTGGTTAAAATATATCATCGGATAATACTCGCCTTGGTTTAACACCTGTTAGCCCGCGCAGCAAATCCTTTTGGGACTTTTTGATTCCTGGATTACATGGCTGTCATTCAGGAAGAGATTTGTTCGCGATTTGCTAACAAGTTTCCTCCTGCATGACAAAGAGTAGATTACTTAAATTTTACTTTTTTCGCTATGTTGCCTAAGATTAGTTAAGCAATAAATATTTTAATTCTGAATATCTATTACCACTCAACAATTCAACAATTATCAATTACATCGCCTTTTTCCGTCCGGCCTGGAATTTCTTTAACTGCGGGTCGATTACTTTTTTATCGCCTACCACCACCATGGTCATATCTTCGGGGCGAATATATTTTTTACTGGTTTCTTTTATTTGCTCCGGCGTAATAGCATGAATATTCTGCACCTGGTTCGTCAGGTAGGAGTCGGGCAGGTCGTGTAGGTCCAGGAAATTAAGCTGGCCGATAATGCCGGCGGGTGTGGAGTTCTGCAGCACAAAAATGCCCGCTTCGTAGTTCTGAATGCCTTTCAATTCATCGGCCGCAGGCGCTTCTTTTTGCAGGCGTTCAATTTCGCTCACA
>JAQBNV010000128.1 GCA_028288395.1 Adhaeribacter sp.
CGAAGAAATAACTGTTTTTACGGCTGTTCCCAACAGCTGCCGGGCATCGTACCAGCCCACCATTTTTTTCTCTGTATAATCAAAAGGGTCATCCATTAACGATCGGTTAACCTTTTCCGCAACTTTCTCATTATCCATGGTCGACGTATTTAAGTGCTCGGGGTTAAATTAATTAGGGCTGAAGAAATAGTTATGGAGCGATTTTCTTAACCGGCGACGTTCGAACCAATTCTGGGCGTTGTAAACAGTAAGGCTTTTTTTAGCTGCCTGCCAATCGGGATTAGATAAGGAAAAATCCCCTGAACTGACGAGTTCGTTCCCGGCCTGGGTGCCGGCGTATACTTTTACTTCGGCTTTCAGACCATTTCCGTTTGAAGTATTACGGTTTAAGTCGGCCCGGCCGGTAATTACATAGGCTTTCCCGTCTATCGCGGTCCTAAATTCAAAATATACTTCTTTAAAACTTTGGGCCGGATTAAAACTCAATTGCATTTGACCGTTATAACCAAAGGCAATAAACGGATTGCCGGCCAAGCTGAGATGGACGGTAAACTGGTAAGGCTCCTGCTGCCGGATAAAAGCCGGAATGTCGTGGATGTTGAGCGATAAATAAAGCACCGCTGCTTGGTTAAATAGGCTGCCGGTTAACCGGGCCCTTCCCGAAAATGCCAGTCCCGGCGACTTCATTTTGGTGGAAATTGCTGCTGCTTCTATTGGTACTGCGGTGGTTATGCTGGCTAAATATTCTTTTGCATCGGCGTAGCCCATATCGATGAGGGTGGTGGTGTTTACTTTATTAAAATACAAATCCGGATCTAAGGGCAGGGGGTAAGCCGGTTTAATAAGATGAATAATAATGGGGGCTTTTTGGCCGTAAGGCGAATCGCCGCGGCTGATGCGGGTGTTCAGTTCTACTATGTAATCTATCTCGGCGTAAAGCGCGCCGTTGGCGCTCATTTCTATCATGTGCACATACTGGTTAAACGAACCGTTGCGGTATTCCTGAATATTGCCGATGGCCCAAACCAGCCAGATTTCTTCTGCTCCCCGTTTTACGGCTTCTAATAAATTAGCATCTTTTATCCAGACTGCATCGATGTACCAGTCGTTGTTTATCTGATGGGCCGGCATAAACAGGGGCAGCGATACCCCGGCCAGGAGGTGCGGCAGGGTTAAGGCACCATTCGGAATGGCCTCGTTCTTTTTTTGAGAATAATTACAAACGTTAAAAGTGCCCGCCAGGTCTTTTTCAACGTTTATCTTCGAAATATCTACTCCCAGGTGCGGTAACACTTTGTTACGGATGCCATCAGCATCGCCAAAGCCGGCTAATTGTAATGGACGCAGGTATTTTTGAAGCGGCAAATAGGATACAAAATGTTTTATATTCAGGGTGCGCCAGTTCTGGCACATCTGGTCGGTGGTTAGGCCCGATAAAAGCATCGCCAAAGTAAAAATGCCGCCCGAAGTGCCATCGGCGTGGGTAAATATTAAACCGTGTTCTTCCAGGGCTTTTAAAACGCCGGACTGGTAAGCCAAACGCATGCCGCCGCCGGCCAGCACCAACGATCGCTTGGGACCATTGTAGCCAGCCGGAATCCGGAAAGGAAGCAGATTACGCGATATTTCCATGGGCATGCAGCTGGTTACGGGTATATAAAAAAATAAAAATCACACCTACCAATTCGTAAATGGCAAAAAAGTAAAAGATTCCATGCGGCGGGCCGTCGATAAAATAAGACACCAGGCGGGCCGCCACTCCTAAAAACATAACCGAGAGAAATAACCGGTTAAATTTGTAAAGCGTAAATATTTCCCGGGTAAATAGAAAGGCAAACAGGCCAAACCCCGCTTCAATCAGCCGCAAAAACCGGTATTGGGTTAGCATACTGGCACCCGTAATTTTAGGAACCGCAGCAATATCTAAATCAAACAACATTTTCTGGTCTATTCGGGCGCCCACAAAAGCCCCCCATAACCCGGCTACTACCAGCAGGCCCACATAAGTGTAAAAGAAAAAATAAGCCAGAAACCGCATTATTCCGTTTGTATTTTTCGCCAGAAAATAAATATTAAAATACCCGATAGTAAATCGAACAGCGCTACCCCCAGCGCCAGGCCGGAGAATATGCCGGTTAATACTCCTAATCCAACGGCCGCCGCTGCCCCTATTTTCTGGCAAGCGCACCACCACACCGGCACCGGATTAACAGGTGATTGCCGCAGGCTTTGCCACAACAAACCGCCGAACAAAGCCATGAACATGCCGATAATGGCAAAAAAATGGGCACTGGTTTTGCCCGTATCGGCGCCAATAAAATTTAGCACCAAAGGTGCGGCCACCACCTGCACCAAACCGGTTAAAACCGTAATGCCCGAAATAAAAAGCAAGGCTTTATACAGCAATGCTGGCTTTACGCTGGCTGGTAACCGGGTTGACTTTTGCATGGGAACTGTTTAGATATATAATAAAAAAGTAAGTCATCATACAAAGCCATTGCAGGGTCCAGAGGCTCACCCGGATTACATTCAGCCGCATCCACTTAGCTAAAACTTCCTGCAAGACCAAAGGATCTTTTATGCCGGCGGCCATCTGCTCGTTGTAAGGAATAATATATATAATGGTGAGCGCCGTGGCCAATATTACGCCCAGCAGCACCCCAATCGGAAACCAGCGCCGGTAACTTCGCCACTCTGCAATCAGCATTATAAAGGCGGTCGCCAGCATCACCATGGTCATGTAAGTGAAGAATTTAGTAGCCGAGGTTACCTGCGGCACAAATTGCAGGTAATAATTATCGGGGGTAAGTTCTGCGGCTCCGGGGAAGGAGAAGAGCAGGAGAGACCAGCCCGTGCCCAGGTACATAGAAGTACACAGGAATAGTAGCGAGTGGTTAAGCCCCAATAGTGTCTTTTTGGTTTCGCCGCGCATAATATTTAGGTATAAAGTTAAACGCCCGCAGTTTCGGGTTTTTTGGTGTTCTGGCGGTTCGGTTTCTCCAGCCATTCTTCTCCGTAACCAAGGTGGAATACACTTTCCAGGCCTTCGCCGGTTTGGGCCGGCATATCGGGGTAGCTTAAAAACCAGCTTTCGAAATAATCATCCAGAATGCCGATCGTTTTAGGTAAGTAAGCGGTAAAAATCGGGTCGGCTTCTATCTCCAGAAACTTCAGTTGGGCAGCGTTGGGGTGGTTACCCAAGGTCAGCCGGGCGGCACCTTTCTTAAACAGGGTGAGCCCGGCTTTTCCTTTAAAATAGATATAAGATTTCATCAGCATGCCCCGGAACCGGCAGTAATTAGCCGCACCCATGTTCATGGGCAGGAAGATTCGAACCGGGCGGGTAATATCCAGCCGCATTACCAGTTGATCATCCTGATCGTATTGGGCGCTGATTATTTCGGGACCTTCTATAAAGTCGAGACTGGCCTGGTGCTTGGGCATGCCCCAGATCCCTTTACCGCCTTTAACCGATATTTCGGTGCTCACGGGTAAGTCCAGAATGTACTGGCCGGTGCCGTAGGTTTTCATCAGCAGGGCCGGCAATACTTTGGGAGCGGGTTTATCGCCGTGCGTACAAGCCAGGGCAATGCTGTATTCAATATATTTTCCGATGTCGGTGATGCGGTAATCGACTACCGTTACGATAAATACCGCTTTGCCATTCAGCAGCCTTACCGGGTGTACTTCGTTGCCGGGCAACAGCGATTTTGCTTTCTCGTAACTGGCGGGGAAAGCTGCCATGATAACAGCAGCACTATCGGAGTTGATGGGTAACTGGTAAGGAATGCCATCGACCCGGGCGTACCTGCCTGACTGTCTTGAAATTCTTTTGGGGATAGCCATTTTTTAGGTATTTAGGAATTAGTTTACACTTAGTTCTTGCGACATCAGGGGGAAAACATCTTTATAGGCACTCCGGCCAATAAATATATCGAGGTGGCTATAATCGGGCAATACCCGCAAGGCATGGAAACCTGGCCGGAGTTTATCGAAATAGTTAAAGGTCTTGGTTTGGCTCTCGGGCAGGAAACAAAGGTTTCGGGCACCCGCAAAGAATGAAATACGCGCCTGGGTAGCCGGCGCTTTTCCTACGAAAGTAGCCGGTAACTCCTTCGGATGATCGCCCGGCAAGAGATGACCTTCTGCTACCGATCGCGCCATTTGTTTGTAAAAGGTCATGGGCACGCTGGCAAATTCATCTTTAATCCATTCGTGGGTCTCTTCGTTCAGGTTCTCGTGGCGCCACAGGGCCGGAAAACCGCTGCCGTAAGTAAAACTAACCTGCTTGCAAACCCCATTGGTACATTCGTGGTGCGTTAGATTTACCAGGGTATTAATCATTTTGGCCGTAAAGGTGGGCGCTTTTATTCCCCATTGCGGATTCAGGTAGTCGGTCATTTGCCTTACCAAAGGCATCATGTATTTTAATTTAAACCGAGAAAAATTTGGTACAATTGGGTGCAGCGAAACGGCATTAGATACTACATTATTCACCTGCGGCACCAATCCGGCCACTACCGACATCATAAAACTAGTAGAACCCTGGCAGTGAATTATGGCTTTAATGCTAGTAGAACGGGTAATCTGAACTATTTTCCGGACAGCCGCCGGATGATCGTATAAAGCGGCCTGGTCCAGGGTCCATTTGTTCGGGGCAAAATCGATGCTGGCCCGCCAGTTCTCCAGCCATACGTCGTAGCCTTCTTCTATTAAATATTCTACAATATTTTTGTTTACCGGGGCCAAAAAAATACTGGCGCTAACCCCGGCGCCATGCACCAGTAACACCGGGCCTTTATCCGGCGCTTTCGTACCCCTCACCCGAATTAAATTACACGTAAAGCCATCGTCTGCTACGAAAGGAATATTTTCGAAGTGAAGGTTTTTTCCGGTGTATTTTTCAGTAACGGGTTTCATGTCGGTGGCGAGTAATACATAGGAGTGGGTGCCGGTTGTTAAGTTTGTAAATTATTGAGAGGTAATAATATTTTATCAATAAATATAAGCCATATTCTTTAATAAATCAAGATTTATTATGAAAATATTAAGTATATAAATTTTTGTTTATTAATGTAAGAATGGATTTATTTAACTATTCTGATATTTACTGGATAAAATTGGAATAGGTAAGTTGCAAACAAAAGATTGTGCCAGGAAATGCTTTACATGCCTAATTTTATTTGAAAACTTTTTTGGGTAATTGATTTCAAAAAACCTGCTTTCCCATAAAATCTTATTTTTTCGGAAAGCTGGTTTTAAGAATTGCTATATTTAATTTTATATAGTTGTTCAAAACAATTCTGATTTAGCTAGCTAATTATCAGGGATTAATAACTAACCGGAAAAGTAATTTAGTAAAACTGCGCTGTTTTTATGAATAGTATAAAACCTCTAGCCCGGCTTTAGGCCTGCACAATCTTGCGGGTGCAGTCCTAAAGCCGGGCTAGAGATAATGTATTGAAGTACTATATATTATATGATTGAATATAAAACGTACGCGGCCTTATAAATGAAAATCGCCGGCAGCTTCGGGTTGGTAGATAATATCGTCGATCATTATTTTTACCTTGCCGCTGGTTATTTCCCAGTTGATAACCTCGCCCTTTTTTTAGCCCAGTAAGGCCGTTGCTATTGGGGCAAAAATTTTTATTTTATTCTTTTTAATAT
>JAQBNV010000129.1 GCA_028288395.1 Adhaeribacter sp.
CGATATTTCTTTTACCTGCACCTGGCTGGAATAATCTCCTCGGGTGATAGGTGAGGCCAGGAACTGGGCCAACTCACTACTTAATTCCCAGGGCCGTGCCAGGTTGGTATAATAAGGCAGTTGAGACTGGAAAGGCCAGAAAAATAATGTAATGAACATTGCCCAGAGCCCACCCAGCCATACGGCTACATAACGGTCTAATCCAGCTTCCAGTGAATGCGGAGGTAACAGGGCCAGTAAGAAAACAATGACGGCGCAAAATCCAATGGTTTGCCCATAAGAGCCATACTCTTTCAGCAACGAGGAAGCACCGGCTAAAAGCGCCATTGATAGTACGGCTAGCCATAAATGATTGCCCGACAGAGTGCCGGCAAATACGGCAGCGCTGATAAATATTAAACCAATAAATAATATTAAAGCTTTTTGAGGGTAAGTATGCTGAAACCGGATTACCAGCAGGGTTTGGCCCGTAACGGCCGCAAAACCTCCGGCCAGGGGTTTATCAATATAATGCCCAACCGCAAGCGGCATTACCAAGCCCAGGGTGACAATAAAGGCATGTACTAAATCCGGATTAAAATATTCCCTTCGGGCAAATGCCTTTATCTTACTTATTAAATCTGGACCGGACATGTAAACTGGTATTTTTAATGCTAGCTACGAAAGATAGGCCGAAAGTGATTAAAAAGCACGATAGAAGCCAGTCGATTTAGCTTTGAAAAAGCGGTAAAATTTGCAATGATAGCGTGCCTTTCCCTGTGCCGGGTTATAAGTAAAGTAAGTGCAAGTTTAAACCTAATAAACCTAAGCAGGAGAGATATTTTTAGTATTTGGTTCGCTGTCAAAATATTGCCGCAGAATGTTGGCTTTACTTTTGCCGATTTCGGCGATTAACTCGGCCTCGCTCAGTTCTTTTATCTTTTTAACCGATTTAAACTTAGATAATAATTTATCTGCTGTAGTCTTACCTAGTCCTTTTACCTCGGTTATTTCGGTTTTGAGGGTGCCCGCGTCGCGTTTACTTCTATGGAAGGTGATGGCAAACCGGTGGGCTTCGTTGCGGATGCGTTGGATGAGCCGCAGCGATTCGGATTTTTTATCAATATAAAGGGGCAGCGAATCACCGGGGTAAAATATTTCCTCCAGGCGTTTGGCAATCCCTACTACTGCCATCCGGCCATAAATACCTAAATCTTTTAAAGCTTTTACCGCCATTCCCAACTGGCCTTTACCACCATCTATAATTACGAGCTGGGGCAGCGGGGCCTCTTCATCGAGTAAGCGGCGGTACCGGCGGGTTACAACCTCGTACATCGAGGCAAAATCATCGGGCCCTACTACCGTTTTAATATTATAATGCCGGTAATCTTTTTTAGAAGGTTTGGCATTCCGGAAACAGACCATCGAAGCAACCGGGTTATCGCCCTGAAAGTTGGAGTTATCGAAGCATTCGATGTGCTTGGGCAACTCCATAAGCTTCAGGTCTTTTTTCATGGTTTCCATAATCCGGACCTCGTTGGTGTCTTTGGCTTTCTCGTTCATGCTTTCCTTCTCCTTGCGCAGGTACATCACATTCTTCAGCGAAAGATTCAGCAATTTTCGTTTATCACCAATCTGGGGAACAGTTATCGTCAGGCTGTCGATGGGTAAGGTTAACGGAATATTTACCAATATTTCGCGCGAGTCGCTTTCAAATTCATGGCGCAACTGCACAATAACCGAGGCCAGGATCTCCTCGTCGGCTTCATCTAGCTTTTTCTGAATTTCCAGCGACTGGGTTTGAATAATGGTGCCGTTGATTACTTTCAGGTAATTAATAAAGGCACTCTTCTCGTTAGAGGTTATCGAAAAAACATCAATATTAGTAAGCGTATTACTCACCACCGTCGATTTGGCCTGGAAATCTTCGAGCGTATCCAGTTTCTGCTTAAAGCTATGGGCCAGTTCGTATTGCATTTCCTGGGCGGCCTCCATCATTTTGTCCTTAAAATAATTTTTGGCAGCCCCTAAATTACCTGACAAAATACTCCGGATCTGCAGGATGTGCTGGTTGTAAGCTTCTTCATCAATCAGGTCTTCACAAGGGCCTTTGCAGTTGCCAATGTGATATTCCAGGCACACCTTAAATTTACCCCTCGCTATATTTTCGGCCGATAAATTATAGGTGCAGGTACGCAGGGGATATAAATGGCGCACCATTTCCAGCAGCACGTTCATAGACGTAATACTGGCATACGGACCGAAATATTTAGAGCCGTCGGCAATTTTGTTGCGGGTACTAATAACCCTCGGAAAACGCTCGTTGGTGATGCAGATAAACGGGTAGGTTTTGCCGTCTTTTAAAAGAATATTGTACTTGGGCTGGTGCTGCTTAATAAGGCTATTCTCCAATAGAAAAGCATCAGCCTCGGTATCGACAATGGTAAACTCAATATTCCGGATGTGGGAAATGAGCTTTAAAGTTTTTTTGTTGTGCTGGTTCGATTTATTAAAATAGCTGCTCACCCGCTTCCGGATGTCGACGGCTTTCCCCACATAAATAATCTGGTGATCGTCGTAGAACTTATAGATGCCAGGCTTGTGCGGCAGATGGCCTATAATTTCTTTTATACGTTCATTGGCAGGCATATCGGGCTCCTCTTTCTACGGGAAAAGTAATAAGGCTATTTATGATAAATGCAGCCGGCTTCGCCCGGACTAAAGCGGCAGCTTTTGACCTTTACATTTCCGGTTGCAACGTACGCTATATTTCTTCATCAATATCGGTGCGGACTGGTATCTGTAAAATCTGATCCTGGCTCACCGTATCGCTGATAACGCTGTTGTTGTACTTACTGCAATCTATTTCAACGTTTAAAGGTTGTTCTGGTTTAGGGAAAGGCGCTTTGGATACGCTGAGGTTTTTATCGCCGTATACTTTCTGCATAAACATGCCATAGATGGGCATGGCCAGCTTATTTCCCTGGCCCAGGGTGGCACTCCGGAAGTGGATACTACGGTCTTCCCCGCCTACCCACATGCCACACACCAGGTCGGGAGTAACGCCCATAAACCAGGCATCAGAATAATTAGAGGTAGTACCGGTTTTGGCACCTATCTCATTTTTTAATTTATAACGGTTGCGCAAGCCATGCCAGGCGGTAGCCAATCTGATATCAACTGCGCCTTTCAGCATATGTATCATCAGGTAAGCGGTTTCTTCGCTCAGCACCTCCCGCGAGCGGGGTACGTTTGTAAAAAGGGTATTGCCGTTTTTATCTTCGATGCGGGTAATATAAATGGGTTCGGTCCAGGTTCCTTTATTAACAAAGGTGCCATAAGCCCCGGCCATATCGTAAACCGATACATCACTGATGCCAAGGCCAACGGAAGGCACCGCCTCAATGTTAGAACCTAAACCCAATCTTTCGGCATATTTTACCACTAACTCCGGGGTTAAATTTTTAACCAGAAACATCGTTACGGTGTTAATAGAATTTGCCAACGCCTCACGCAACGTATAATTTATACCCGAAAAGTTATCATCACTATTTTTAGCGGTATAGGCCGGGCGACCATCCTGGGCCGGGAAAGTTACCGGCAGGTCGGGCACCTTGTAACAAGGCGAGTACCCCCGATCAATGGCCGCGGTGTAAACCACCGGCTTGAATGTAGAACCAGGCTGCCGGCGACCTTGTTTCACGTGGTCGTACTTAAAGTATTTATAATTAGTACCGCCTACCCAGGCTTTAATATGGCCATCCAGGGGATTAACCGCCATAAAACCCGTGTGTAAAAAATGTTTGTAATAAGCCAGCGAGTCCATGGGGCTCATCATCACATTCTTTTCACCCGGAGCCTCCCAGGTAAATACCTTCATTGGTATTTTCTTGTTCAGGTAAAAATTAATCGAATCTTTATTGTCGGCATACCGGTTTTTTAAACTGATGTAACGCTCGGTACGCTTAATAGCAGTATCCAGAAAGCCTTTTATCGTCTGCCCATTTTCATCTGTCCAGGGTTTACGGCCTTTCCAGTAATTCAAGAACAGTTTCTGCATGGTTTTCATGTGCTCCTGTACAGCTGCTTCGGCGTGTTGCTGCATCCGGGAGTCGATAGTAGTATATATTTTTAAACCATCGGAGTACAGGTTATGCCCATTATCCCGGGCCCATTGCAGCAACCACTTGCCGGCTTCTGCCCGCATGTAAGGCGCAATGCCGGTATTTTGGTTCTCTACCTGAAACTGTAGTTTAATATTTTGGGCTACGGCGGTGGTATAGGTGGTGTCGTCGATAAAATTGTATTTCCGCATTTGGGAAAGCACCCAATCGCGGCGTTTTTGCGAGCGCTCCTTGTTGGTTACGGGGCTGAACCGGGTTGGCCCATTTACAATGCCGGCAAGTAAGGCTGATTCTTCCAGCGAGAGGTCTTTGGGTGCTTTGCTGAAGAAAGTTTTGGCCGCTGATTTTATACCGTAGGCATTGCTGCCAAATTCTACGGTATTCAGGTACATCATCAAAATTTCCTTTTTTGAATAAGCTCTTTCCAGCCGGATGGCTACGATCCACTCCTTGGTTTTGATAATGAGCATACGCAGGCCCGGTATACCGGCCAGCAAACCTTCGCGGCTGGTTTCAGCGCGGGTACGGAATAAATTTTTGGCAACCTGCTGGGTAAGGGTACTGGCTCCCCGGCTGCGGCCAGTTAAACCGTAATAACCCACGGCCATTAATCCTTTAAAATCAATACCCGAATGTTCTTCAAAGCGGACATCTTCGGTGGCAATGAGGGCATCTACTAAGTTTTGCGGTAATTCGTCGTAAGTAACCGGACTCCGGTTCTCTTTGTAATATTTACCCATTAATACACCATCAGCCGAATACATTTCGGAGGCCAGTTCACTTTTGGGATTTTCGAGGGTCTTGAAATCGGGTAGTTCGCCGAAAAGATTCAGGAAGTTGATGCTGACGGCAAATACAAACAACACAAAACCCAGCAAGCCAGCTATAAAGGTTAACCAAATACCCGAAACAATTTTAGAGTAGCCTTTGGCAGGGGCAACCGACTTTTTAGAGCGCGCAACAGACATGTATAATTAATAATTATTCTTGTAAAATGTGAGATACTCTTCCAGATTACCTTCTTTAAGAAAAACGGGTAAATTATCCGCAGAGATCACAAAGGTAGCAAATTCTATACCTCTTATTTTACTCAGGGGCGATTGGGGTGATTTTTGTTTAATGGTATAGGTTTTTGCTTTCGGCCCATTTGTAAACTCCCGGATAACCACCATGTCCTGCGTAGCATTGAAAGAAGTAGTTTCAACAGTTAATTTATCCGGGCCATTAAATTTAGCATTATAAGCTTTTAGTTTATCGGCAATACCCGCAAAAGCAGCTTGGCCTTTTGGATAAATAATTAAAACCACCTGCGGGGCCTGTAAATTGGCGGTATATTTGGCTTTGGCTGCCTCGGGGACGGCTGGTGGGGCGGCCGTAACAGGTGGTGTTGTAGCGGGCTTGGTAATTGTATTGGCCGGATTATTAGTCGTATTATTAGCTGTTGGTTTTTCAGCGACTGTTTTATTGGATACGGCGTTGGCCGGGGCCGGATTTAGGGCTGCAGCCGGGTTGGTATTTGTGGTTTTAGCAGCTGACTCTTTCGTTATGGCTTTGGGCACCGCTGGTAGGCCGGCGGTTGGTGGCACCGTTGTTTTTTCGTTTACCGCTACAGTTGGTTTTGCTTGGGTAGGATGGGTTTTATCAAATTCTGCTTCTGATAATTTACCACTTTCGTAGGCGGTAAAGGCATTCAGGTATTGCTGGGCCTTTGGTATTAAATTGCTGTTGGGGTAAGTTTTTACAAAATTCTGGAGCGCTAATTTAAACAAGCTGGGTTGCTCGGTTTTGGCAATAATCAACACGTTTAAGAAAGCTACCCGATCCAGGAGTTCTGCTTCCGGATAATTTTTGCGGATGGTACTTAAAATATCCTGTGCTGCCGCAAATTTTTGCTCCTCGTACAGACCAAAGGCCGTATCATATAAGGCGCGCACTTTGGCATTACCCGCCGAAACCTCCGCCATATAATTCGGATTATCTATCAGTTTTGCAAAACGGCTATCCGGGAACTGTTGTTTGATGCGGGTGGTATAGGTTTGCTGTTTCGGATCATTCGCATCTTTGTAAAGTAGGTAAAGCGCATAGTAAGCTTCCTGGGCGTTCCGGGTATTTGGGAAACGGGTTATTAGCTTCTCGTAGGTTTCGATGGCCCGGGCCGGTTCTTTTAGTTTCTCCAGGTAATT
>JAQBNV010000139.1 GCA_028288395.1 Adhaeribacter sp.
TTGTTCCTGGAGTTGCTGAATAAATCAGATGCCACCGTGCGCCGGAAAGACGGCGATGTAGATGCAGCGTTTAAAAATGCGGCCAAGGTTATTAAAAGCGAGTACCAGTGTCCGTTTTTACCCCATAGCCCCCTGGAGCCGATGAACTTTTTTGCGCACGTGCGCGAAGATGGCGTTGAGCTGATAGGCCCAACCCAAACCCCGGACCAGGCGCGGAATACGGCCGCTAAAATAACCGGCATCCCGGCCGAAAAAATTACAGTAGAATTAACCCGCATGGGCGGCGCTTTTGGTCGTCGGCTCATGGCCGATTACGTAGCGGAGGCCGTAGAGGTATCGAAGCTGGTAAAAGCACCCGTAAAATTAATGTGGACCCGTGAAGACGACATGACCGGCGGTTATTACCGGCCCGCTGTTCGCTACCGGTTTGAAGCAGCTCTGGACGCCCAAGGTAACCTGGTTGGTTATAAATTGCGCGGCGTGGGCATGAACACCGGCAATTCCACCCGCGAAAATAACTTTCCGTCCGGAGCAGTTGATAACCTGTTAATCGATTCGGTTGAATATAAAACGCCCATTTCCACTGCCCCCTGGCGGGCGCCTATTACCAACTTCCTGGCCTTTGCCGAACAATCTTTCCTGGACGAAGTAGCCCAGGCTGCCGGCAAAGATCCGGTGCAGTTCCGGTTAGCCCTTTTGGATAAAGCTAAAAAAGCGCCGGTCGGCGACATTCGCTACGACATCGACCGCATGAAAGGCGTTATTAACTTAGTGGCCGAAAAAGCCGGGTGGGGCAAAAAGAAAGGTGTTTTCCAAGGCTTTAGCGTTTACTTCTCACACGCTTCTTACGTAGCCCAAGTAGGCGAAGTAGTCATGACAAAGGGGAAACCGGTAATAAGAAAAATTTATGCCGCCGGCGATTGCGGACAAGTTGTGAACCTAAGTGGCGCCCGCCAGCAAATGATGGGCGGCATTGTAGACGGACTGGGCCATGCCATGTACGGCAATCTTACTTTTAAGGAAGGTGTTCCGCAACAAAACAATTTTAATAACTATCACCTGATTCGTATGAACGAAGTGCCGGAGATTGAAGTACACTTTGTAGACAATGGCATAGACCCGACCGGGTTGGGCGAACCAGCACTGCCGCCTACCGGAGCCGCCGTTGCCAACGCTATTTTTAAAGCCACAAAAAAACGGTTGCGCAATCAGCCGTTTACCCAACAGGAACCGTTCAAAACGATTTCGTAATTCGATTTTCTAATAAATTAATAAAGCCTGAAGTATATTTGCTTCAGGCTTTTTCTTTTTAAACCCATCCGAAAGAATATTAGTATAAAGCAACTTGCTGGCAACGGCTCTAAAAGCCCTTAAATATATTGTTGACACTGATCTTACAGATAATAATTAGTCGTGCCTTTGTTTTTTAACTGAAATTTTCTTTAAAACGGACTTTGCTATGAGCGGCTCTAAAACCCAGTTTGCCTTTGTTAATCACCAGTTTGTTTCTTTGGATCAGGCTTTCCTGCACGTAAGCGATTTAGCTATCCAAAGGGGCTACGGGATTTTTGATTATTTTAAGGTTAGCAACGGACACCCGTATTTTTTAGATGATTACCTGACCCGTTTTGCAGAATCGGCCCACCAGATGAACTTGACCATGCCTCTGGAATTATCGGCTTTAAAAGAAATAATTTACGAATTAATCCGGAAAAATGGCCTGGGAGACTCGGGGGTTAAAATGATTTTAACGGGCGGCTATTCTCCGGATGGTTATCAGCCCGCCGCGCCGAATCTGGTTTTAACCCAACAGGAGTTCTCGCTGCCGGGGCCGGCGCAGTACGAACACGGGATTAAAATTATTACCCACGAGTATGTGCGGGAAGTTCCTACGGCCAAAACCATCAATTACAACATGGGCATCCGCCTCATTCAAAAGATAAAAGAAAGCGGGGCCGATGATGTATTGTACCACCAGGCCGGCGTTGTTTCGGAATTTCCCCGTTGCAATTTTTTTATAGTTAAGCAGGATAATACGGTGGTTACGCCAGCGCAGGATGTATTGCGGGGCATTACCCGTAAAAATGTATTGGCGGCCGCCGACGTTAGATACCAAACTGCCGAAGCACCTATAACTTTAACGGATATTTACGAAGCCAAAGAAGCTTTCCTGACCAGCACCACCAAAAGAGTATTACCCATCGTGCAGATAGCGGGTAAAATAATTGGCAATGGGCAGCCCGGCGAAATAACCCGCCAGCTTTTGCAGGATATAATTGCCCTGGAAGCCGAAGATTTTGCCAAGTATGCCTGATTGCGGCTGCCCTTAATAAACACAATAGCCTTATTTCGCGGATTTATTCCAGGCCAACCGGCTTGGTTTGTATTCCAAGGCAAAAATGGTATACCTAGAACCTGATTCATAAAGTATTCAAAAGCTTGACTTATGAAATTTACCAGTCGCTACGCTACTTCGCTTGCCTTGTTAACGGATATGTACCAGCTAACCATGGCCCAGGCATACTGGGCCAAAGGCATGGCCGAGCAGGAAGCAGTGTTTCACTTGTATTTTCGGAAAAATCCTTTTAACGGGGGTTATACTATTTGTGCCGGCTTAACCGATGCGATCGATTATCTGAAAGGATTTAGTTTCTCTTCGGAAGACATCGCTTACCTCCGGAGTCTGAAAGGCAGCAAACAACAACCTTTATTTCAGGAAGGCTTCCTGGCATATTTAAAAGATTTAATTTTTACCTGCGATGTAGATGCCATTCCGGAAGGGACTGTTGTTTTTCCAAACGAGCCGCTGCTGCGCATTCAGGGCCCCATATTGCAGTGCCAGTTGTTCGAAACCCCCTTGTTAAATATTTTAAACTTCCAGACCCTGGTTGCCACCAAAGCCGCCCGCCTTACCGATGCCGCCCAGAACGACCAGATTATTGAATTTGGCATGCGTCGGGCCCAGGGACCGGATGGTTCGTTATCGGCGGCACGAGCGGCTTTTATCGGCGGCATTGGCTCGTCCTCCAATATGCTGGCGGGCCGATATTTTAACATTCCGGTTAAAGGCACGCACGCCCACAGTTGGGTCATGTCGTTCCCGGAAGAACAGGATGCTTTTACCGCTTACGCCGATGTTTTTCCCCACGATTCAGTTTTCCTGGTTGATACTTACAATACCCTGCAGGGGATTAAGAAAGCCATTCAGGTGGCAAAAGCCTTGCGGGAAAAAGGAACGGAATTGGTGGGTATCCGCCTCGACTCCGGCGATTTGGCTTACCTGAGCAAAGAAGGCCGCCGGCTGTTAGATGAAGCCGGCCTGCCGAATGTTTCTATCGTGGCCAGCAACGATTTAGACGAATATTTAATCCAGAGTTTGAAACTACAGGGCGCCCGCATCGATACCTGGGGCATTGGTACGAAACTAGTTACCGCTTACGATCAGCCGGCTTTGGGCGGCGTGTATAAACTGGCCGCCTTACGAGCTGCCAACGGAGCCTGGGAATATAAATTAAAATTATCTGAACAGTTAGTTAAAATATCTACACCGGGTATTTTGCAGGTGCGTCGGTATTTCAGTTCGGACGGATTTGTCGCCGATATGATTTATTCCCACGAGCAACCCCTGCCGCCCTTCGCCACCATGATTGACCCGGCCGATGTTACCCGCCGCAGAACCCTGCCGATTAACCATTCGTTTGAGGAATTATTGGTGCCAATATTTATTGCGGGTAAACAGGTTTACGACGAACCTGAACTAGAAGCGATCCAAAATCGCACCAAGCAACAGGTAATGCAGTTGCACGAATCTATCCGGCGATTTCTTAATCCGCACCTCTACCCGGTTGGCCTGGAAGAGCAGTTGTTTAATAAGAAGATGGAAATTATTTTAAATATCCGCCATCAAGAAAAAGAAGGTTAGAATAAATTTTGAACTGTTTAGGAACAGCAGAAAGCTAAACTTTATCAAAAAGGGTTTGCTAAATAAGATTACTTTAACCGGCACACGGCCGAAACGAACCAGTTTAAACCAGGAGGCTCCCCGGTGAGCCAGGTTTCAAAGTTTACTACTTCAAAACCGTTAAGAGTTGCCATCATTTCTATTTCGGGGTAAAATAAATATCGCATCCGGTGTTGCTCTTTAATCTCCTGGCAACTTTGAAACACTTTGTTCTTTATCTGTAAGGTATAATTTACATTCACCATATTTTGGTTGTAATGTAAGACAGGCTCCGCTAATCTAACTACGGTAATACTTTCATCTTCCATCTCTTTTAGCCGTCGCTGCGGTTTGTCAGTTAAGACACCAGGTCCGTACCAACTATCAAAGATAAAAATACCACCAGGCTTTAGGTGCACTTGGGCGGTTTTAAAAGTGGCCATTAAATCGGCATTTGATATCTGATAATTAATGACATGAAAAAGCGCCGTAACAACATCGAATAGCCGGTATAGGCGAATCTCTCTTAAATCTCCCTGGTAGAATTTTAAAGAAATGTTTTCAGATGATTTATATTGGTTGGCTTTAGCAATCATTTTGGCCGATAAATCAATGCCTTCTACCTGGAAGCCCCGCTCCGCCAGCAAATAATCATGTTTACCGGTGCCACATCCCAGATTAAGAATTTTTTGGGCTGATAACGTATATTTATTAATTAAAAAGAGTAAGTAATCTACTTCACCAGCATAATCTTTGTCTTTGTAAAGTAAATCATAATAAGCGGCGTAGTAATCAAAAGCGCTCATATCAGAATTGTTTTTAGCCGGGCCGCCACTTTATCTATTTGTTCATCTGTAATGGCCATTCCACTGGGTATGTAAAAGCCTCTTTCGGCCATTTTTTCGGCCACCGGGTAGCGCTCTTCCTGGAAAAGTGACATCTTGCGAAAAACAGGTTGCAAGTGCATCGGATAAAAAAACGGCCTTGTTTGCACGTTCAGGATCTCCAGTTTTTTCATGGCTGCCACTGCATTAAATTCAACCTCCTTGGTTAACATAATACCATATACCCAGTAAATATTGGCTGCGTAAGCAGTTGAAGGCAGCGGCAGCTGCAAGCCTGGCTCCTGGTGCAGCAGTTGGTGGTACTTTTGGCCTATGTTCCGTTTTATTTTTACAAATTCGTCCATTCTTTCTACCTGTGCCAAACCTAAAGCAGCCTGAAGATTAGTCATCCGGAAATTAAAGCCAAGTTCTTCGTGGTAGAATCTTTTCCCCGGCATAAAGCATAAATTACGGAGAGAGCGGCATTTAGCAGCTAATTCCGGATTATCCGTAACAATCATACCCCCTTCGCCGGTAGTAATTAATTTATTAGGATAAAAACTAAAAACGCTGATATCACCAAAACTACCACATGGCTTTTGGTTATAGGTCTGCCCGTGCATTTGGGCGGCATCTTCAATAATTTTTAAACCGTTTTTGGCCGCAATAGCTATTATCGGATCTAAATCTACAGGTAGCCCATAAATATGCACCACCAGAATAGCTTTTGTTTTTGCTGTTATTTTATCCGCTATCTGGTTCACATCTATATTCCAGGTTTCCGGATCCGAATCAACTAATACCGGTTTGGCGCCGGCCCTTATAATAGCGGCGGCACACGAAATAATGGTAAAAGTAGGCATAATAACTTCATCACCCTTTCCTATGCCTAAAGCCAGCACGGCCGTTTCTAACGCAACCGAACCATTGCTGACAGCTACTCCATATTTTTGGTTTACTTTAGCGGAAAAACATTCTTCAAACTGCGTAACATAGGGGCCTTCCGATGAAATCCAACCTGTTTCTATGCAATTGATTAAATACTGCTTTTCGTTACCATTTAGTAATGGTTCATTTACCGGAATAACCGATTCCATTTAAACTAAGTTAGCAACTTTATCAATTACTCCTTCAAAGCGGATTTTATCATCACCTACAAAGGGCCCCTGTTTCACCTCAACCATTTCCAGTTCTTCTAATACTTTAAAACCATGGCCGCCCGCTGCTAATAAAATAACATCGCCAGCCGCTATTATTTGGCTTTCCAGGTAATTATTGTCGTCATCATACAAATCAACTTTTAGTTTTCCTTTTTTAATAATTAATACTTCCTGGGTATAAAATACTTCCCGGCATACCAGGCGATGTTTATGAGCTTCAATTAAATGGCCGGCCGGATGTTTGATGAAGGCCAATTGTTGTGAGAAACAAGAAGGAGTTAAGAAGTTAACGCCGGGTTTATTATAACTACTATGGATTATAAGGGCTATTAGCTTTTCTTTATGCGTGATAGTTTGGATCATTTAATTAACTGTTTGGTAGGTTTTTTGGTGGCGGAAATTTTATAAATATAAGGCTTCTTAATAATGTTATAGTATGGGGCCAGCAATAAAATTAAAAACCATATATATTTAAGAAGCAATTTATTTATAGATTGTCTTTTAGGGTCTTACTTAGGAAGTAAAATCAAATTTAACTTATTGTTTAGAAGCTTCTTGGTGTATATTAATAACGGGAAGGAGGAGAATAATAAAGTGGATATGGCAGTTCCCCAAACTACACCCGCTACGCCTAACTTTAAGGTCAGAAATATAGATAAGCCCACGTTGGCAACAATCATTAAACCAGCGCTGATAGCTTGGATCCTAAGGATATTTAAGCCATTTAACAGGGTAGCCAGGTGTATATCCAGGCAGTTGTTTATTATTGCCCAAACTCCGCAAGCCACAATCAGACTTTCTGGTATATCAATTCTATTTTGCAGCCAGGTTGTAAATAATGGCTTTTTTAGTAAGTACACCCCTAAAACAAAAAGCATAACTAATATAAAAGACCCCAGGATGGTTTTATAAAAAGTATTCTTAATCCAAAGCCAATTGTTTTTTGCCGCTGCCTCCGCATAGGCCGGCCATAAGGTTTGCAGATAAACATTCAGAATAATGGTGGGTATATAAAAAATTCTGGCTGTAATATAATACTTAGACACCTCCTCAAAGTTTAAAATATGAGCAAGTATTAAAGCATCTGTCTGAAATGCAATTAAAGCCGCTATTTGTAAATATAAAAAACCTGCGCTATTCCAAACAAAACGCCGGGCTTCGGGCAAAGTAAAATTATTAAGTTTTAAGTAAAATAACTTTTTGGTGCTTAAAAACCAGAATGCATTTAGAAGGGCTATCAAAACCGGTACGCCAAATGTAGTAAGCGCTACGGCCAGTATGGTAGGATTAAATATTAAAACAGCCCAAAGACTTAAAAGATAAGAGATACTACTGATTAATTGCCAGATATTAGCAATATAGCTACTTTGTAAACCTCTTTGAATAGAATAGATGGTATTGGTAATTAAGCTAAAAAAGAAGAATAGAAACGTAAAAAAAATAGGCCCTAAAATATCCGGCGTGTTTGATTTTATATTAAGAATCGCATACCAGTTGATGTAGTTGAATAAGGAGGCGAAAACACTACAGATAACGCCGATAAAGATGACTTGAAGTTTATAAGCCAGATTTATATATTTCCTGATCGCTTTTGTATCGTTACCGGCTCTGGCTATGTAATTCATTAGATTGCTGCCTATGCCTAAGTCCATGAAACTCATTAAGCTTACGGTAGAACTGATTGTAATCCAAAGCCCGTAATCACTGTTTCCTAATTGCTTTAACATCAAAGGAATTATCAGTAATGAACCTATAGCCAAGGTGCCTTTAGCTAATAATCCAGTAAGGGTACCCTTAACAATATTATTTAACATGATGTTGACCGAGTAAGCTTTTAGCTGTTTTCTTCA
>JAQBNV010000155.1 GCA_028288395.1 Adhaeribacter sp.
GTTAAACTTTGGGCCTATTTTATTTGTGGCAAAATCAAAATCGGCGTAAGCAAAATTATTACCCACAAAATAAGGCCAGCCAAAATTACCGGCTTTCCGGGCCTGGTTCCACTCGTCAAAGCTCTGCGGACCGCGCGCATTGGTTACGCCACCGTCGGGACCTACATCGCCCCAATATACATAACCATTCTTGGGGTCTACGGTAAACCTAAACGCATTGCGGGTACCCATGGCGTAAATCTCGGGGCGGGTCTGGGGCGTTCCTTTCGGGAATAAATTACCTTCCGGGATGGTATAGGAACCGTCCGGCTCGGGATGAATACGCAATATTTTACCGGTCAGGCTATTGGTGTTTCCCGACGATTTCTGGGCATCAAACGGCATCCGGCCGGCCCTTTCATCAATCGGGGTAAAGCCATCCGACTCTTTAGAACTGGTGTTATCGCCGGAAGAAATATACAAATCGCCGTTGGGGCCAAACTCCAGGTGACCGCCGGAGTGGCAACAGGTTTCGCGCTGGGTAGCTATTTCCAGCACAATTTTCTCGGATTTCATGTTCAGGCTGTCGCCAATCATCTCGAAGCGCGATACGTTTTGTTTCGGAATATTACCGGCCGGCGAGTAGTTGATGTAGATCCAGTGGTTTTTTTCGTAGTTCGGGTCCAAAGCTACGCCCAGCATACCGTCTTCGTAGTTACCCGTAATACTCACATCAAATTTAGCAATCACGCGCGAGGTTCTTTTAGCCGGATTGTAAAGCTTTACGTTGCCGCGCCGCTCCAGGTACAACACCCGGCCGTCTTTAAAAATAACCATTTCCATGGGCTCGTACATATAGGTTTCGAGCACTTCGGTTACAAAGCGGTTTGGTTCGGGCACGCGGTCGGTGGTAACTTGCTTGTAGTTCAGGTTGCCTTTGCCTGCCACAAATTTCAAGCCTTTACTCAAAGTACTTTCGAGGGCTTTGGGTGTAAAATCCGCATCTGCCTGGGCAAAGAAAACCCGGCCGCCATCGTACTTTGTCTGCCACGGCGAGCTGGCCGCTTTTAAACGGGCCGCGTTTAAGTCCTGGTACCAGGGCCAGTTCCGCACCGTGTCGGTGGCCGCATTCAGGGCCATTAACCCGCCGCCGGCCTGCACATAACGCTCCAGGTCGGCCTGCTGGCGGTAATCCAGCGCTTCCAGGGGGGCATGCAGGAACACGACTGCACTGTAGCGCTTCAGGGAATCTTCGGTGAAATAAGCCGCACTGGCGGTGGTATCTATGGTTATTTTCCGGTTATCGCTCAGCTTCTGCAGCAAAGCCAGGTGTGCCAGGCGGGTTGCCTCGGTACCGGCGGGCCGGGAGAAAACCAACATTTTTCTCTGGGTACTCCGGAAAGAGAAAAGCCCCACTACCAGAAGTAAAAGAATTGCGGCCAGCGCATACCAGCGCGCCACCGGAAAAACCTCCTGACGGAAATGTAGAATACTAATATTTTGGGATTTCATGAATAAGATAATCTGTCTTTAACTTTAAGCAAATATAATTCTAAAAATGTTGCTAACTTACATATTTTTCGGGGAAAAATAGCAGAAACAGCCGGTACAATTTTAATATTTTGTACCGTTAATTAACATTATCGCCCACCCGGAATTTATAAGGGATAATAAGCCGGCATTTGTAATAAGGTCATCGGCCAACCGAACTTGCTACCGCCAATCAGGTAAATATTCTTAACCAGGCCACCGCTGTTTTTATGTACGGCAACGCAAAATTATTATCTTATCGATAACAAATATCTAACCTGCTATACCCGGCATATTCCGGAAGAAAGCGTCGGCTATCGCGCTGCTAAAAGCCGGCTAAATAAAAGCCTGTTGGCCTAAGAAAGAGAAAAAAAACGGCCGCTATATAGTAGAGGCCTGGCAGGAAGATGAAAAGTTGTACGGGAGCGAAAGTTTATCTTTCGGTCGGTGAGGGCACCAACCGAGGGGAAGAGCGCTGCTTCCGGCTAAATAAAAGCCCGCCGACCTACCCAAAAGGCGCCTTCTTGTCGGCGGGTTAGGGAACCAACAGAAATCCAATGGTTTACTCCCGAAAAGTATATTTAATCCTTATATTGAAGGAGTTTTAATGAACAACGCATTTTCCGCGGCAATGCCTTTCCCTGCATGAAATATTACTTCTTTTTTTTCCTCCTTTTTCCGGGGATGTTTGTTGGCGGCGGCTGCTGTTTTGGCCAGGTTCCCGATTCGGTTTACCTACAAAAGCCTTTACAATATGCGCTTACCCTGTACGAAAATGGCATCGGCGAAGCATCGCATTTATATAATGGCCCCCAGTACGTCAATTACGATAAATATTACATTGAAGGGCACCAGTTTTTCCGGACTGACGAAGCATCGCCGGGGAATATTTTCTTCGACGGTACCCTGTATACCCAGGCCCCTATGCTGTACGATCTCGTGCTGGATGAAATTGTGCTGGACCACCCCAATTCCGAGTTTCAGTTTACGCTGGTAACCGAAAAGATAAAATATTTCACTTTTCAGGGGCATACTTTTATTCGCCTGGAAAAAGACAGTGTGGGCGATACCCCGCTGAAAGGTGGCTTTTATGATTTGCTGCACGATGGACAGGTAAAGTTGCTGGCCAAGCGAACCAAAAACCTGCAGGAGCAGGCCACTATGGATGGCATGAAAGGCCGTTTTGAGTCGGCTAATAAATATTATATCCGGAAAGAAAATATTTATTACCCGGTAAAAGACAAACGGTCGTTGCTGAAGACCCTGCCGGATAAAAGAAAAGAACTCCAGCGGTACGCCCGCGAACAGAAAATAAAATTTGGAAAAAACCGGGAAAAAGCGCTTCTGCAGCTAACCCAATTTTACGATAAGCCAAACGCCTGAAGTATCTACTCCGGTGCCGGGTGACCGGCCCAACCCCCGCTAGCTAAAAAATATAATATTTGCTTATGCCCCACTTCTACCGCTTGCTATTATTTTTTCTGGGTCTTATTAGCGGCTTATCAGCGGCTTACGGCCAAACACCCGAAGACAAACTCATCAGCGGTGATTTTAAGGGTTTATCTTTTGAGAACTTTGCACGGGTGCTGGAAACCAAATCCGGGTACCATTTCTATTTTGATCCGGCCCAGGTAGACCGTCTTAAAATTAACCTGCTAATCCAGGAAAAGCCTTTGGCGCAGGTGTTAACCCAGGTTTTCCAAAATACCAACTACCGCTTTGCCATTGATGCGCACCGCCGGGTTTTTATTACCAAAGGCCGGGAAATTAAACCCGATTTACCCACCGATTTTTTCCTGGGCAATGCCGCCGGTACGCCGGTTGCCGATAACGCCCCCGCCACGCCGGACCGCCCGGCTGCCCGGCCCCGGAACAGCAACAACTCTGAGTTAAAAGTTTACCAGATTGGCCAGGGTACCGCCACCGGAGGCAAAGCAAACCTGGCCGGGCATATCCGCGAAAGCAAATCCGGCGAGCCGGTTATCGGGGCAGCGGTTTACATCGAGTCGCCGCTAATTGGCACCACTACCGACCAGTTTGGTTATTATTCTTTAACCCTGCCCGTAGGCCGCCACGAAGTTAAAATAAAAAGCTTAGGTCAGAAAAATACCCGCCGCCAGATTCAGCTCCAGGCCAATGGCAAACTCGATATCGAACTCGAGGAAGATATTACCCCGCTGAAAGAAGTATTGATTGAAGCCGAGAAAGACAAAAATGTGGCCGGCATGCAAATGGGAGTCGAGAAACTCGATATTAAAACCATGCGCCAGGTGCCCACCGCTTTCGGCGAAACTGATATTTTGCGGGTGGTGCTTACCTTACCGGGCGTAAAATCGGTGGGCGAAGGCAGTACCGGCCTTAACGTACGGGGCGGCGCCACCGACCAGAATTTAATTCTTTTCAACGATGCCACCATTTATAATCCATCGCACCTGTTCGGGTTCTTTTCGGCTTTTAACCCCGATATTTTAAAAACGGTGGAGTTGTATAAAAGTGCCATCCCAGCAAAATACGGTGGGCGGCTCTCGTCAGTGCTCGAAATTGCTACCCGCGACGGTAATAAAAAGCAACTGGCCGGCTCCGGCGGCATTGGCCTGTTAACCAGCCGCCTTACCCTGGAAGGCCCCATTGTAAAAGACAAAACTTCTTTCCTGGTGGGTGGGCGCTCTACTTATTCTGACTGGCTGCTGACCAAATTACCCAATTCGGTTTTAAACCAAAGCAAAGCTTCTTTCTACGACCTGAATGCCCACCTGACCCACGAAGTAAACGACCGCAACACGCTGTACGCAACCGGTTATTTAAGCCGCGATAAATTTAAACTGGGCGGCGACACCTTGTTTAATTACACCAACCGTACTGCCAGCGCCAAATGGAAACATATATTTAACAACCAGCTATACGGTGTACTTACCGGCAGTTACAGCCACTTCGACTATGCCGCCAACAGCGAACGCAACCCGGTAAATGCCTCCAAACTGACGTATGGCATTGATCAGACCCAGGTGCAGGCCGATTTCAGTTACTTCCGGAGCGCCAAGCATACCATCGATTTTGGTTTGAGTACCATCCATTATAATGTAGCACCGGGTAGCCTGCAACCCACCGGTCCGGAATCGCTGATTGCCTTGGACGTACTGGATCGGGAAAAAGCCCGCGAAAGTGCGATTTACCTGTCGGATAAGTTCGATATTTCGCAGCGCCTGTCGGTTAGCGTAGGGTTGCGCTACTCGCTTTACCAGGCTTTAGGCCCTAAAGTAGCCTACGAATACGCGCCCCTTATTTCTAAAACCACCGGCAGCATTACCGATACCTTAACTTACAACAAAGGCGATGTGGTAGCAAATTACCACGGCCCCGAATACCGGCTTTCGGCCAAATATTCTCTTTCGGAAAATTCATCGATGAAGGTAAGCTTTAACCGCATGCGTCAATATATTCACATGCTTTCGAATACTGCTTCTATGTCACCGACCGACATCTGGAAACTCAGCGATGCCAACATCCGGCCCCAGGTGGGCGAGCAGGTAGCAATTGGCTATTACCGGAATTTCCGGGCCAACACCATCGAAACGTCCGTGGAGGCTTATTACAAGAACATGCAGGATTTTGTCGATTATAAAAACAGCGCCACGCTCCTGCTAAACCACCACATCGAAACCGACGTGATCAACGCCGAAGGAAAAGCGCACGGCGTGGAAGTGATGGCCAAAAAACTAACCGGCAAATTAAACGGATGGGTAAGTTATACCTATTCCCGGTCGCTGGTGCGGGTAAACCAGCCCATTACCTCGGATGTGATAAATGAAGGCAACTATTACCCCAGCAATTTTGATAAACCCCACGATTTTACCATGATTGGCAATTACCGTTTTAGCCGCCGTTTCAGTACTTCTTTAAATTTTAATTACAGTACCGGCCGTCCTATTACCTTGCCGCTGGCCCGC
>JAQBNV010000157.1 GCA_028288395.1 Adhaeribacter sp.
TCAGCCGCTGGTTCTGGTGGATGGTATTCAGTACGGTTCTTTTGTGGATATTAACCCCAGCGATATTGCCTCAGTAGAAGTATTGAAGGATGTGGCCTCTACCGCCATTTATGGTACCCGGGGTGCCAACGGCGTTATCATTATCACCACCAAAAAAGGCAGTGCGAACGGCCGCACCAATATTACTTTTAATTCCTACGTGTCCAGCTACCAGAAAGGAAAATATCCCCGCATGATGAACGGCGATGAATACGCCCAATTAAAGCGCGAAGCTTACCGGACCACCAACAATGGCGTGTACCGCCAGGATAAAGATATTTTCCAGGTAACCGAACTGGAATATTTGCAGAATAAGCAGTTTGAAGACTGGCAAAGCTATATTTTCCATAACGGATTGTTGCAAAACTACGAGCTGAACCTGACCGGAGGCAACGAAAAAACTTCTTTCTCAGTGTCGGGTGGTTACCAACGTGATCGCGGTCTGTTGCTGGACGATATTTTCCAGCGCATTAATGGCAAAGTAAGCGTGGACCATAAATTGTCGGAAATATTCCGGGTGGGTGTATCGGCGATTTATACCTTTAAAAACCAGGACAAGCGCGACAATCCGCTGAATATGGCAAATAAAATATTGCCCATTGCTAAAGCCTTCGACGAAACCGGTAAGCTTATTCTGAATCCGGCTCCCGGCTACAGCGCGCAGTTTAACCCCCTAGCCGACGAACAGCCGGGTGTTTTCGAAAATAATATTCAGGACAAACGCCTTTTCTCTTCGGCTTACCTGGATGTAAAACTGCACGCCGATCTGTTATTTAAATCTACCATCGGTCTGGACATCCGGGATTTTCGGAACGGTTTCTACCGTGGCCACAACACCATTGCCAATGTGGGCCGGAATTCCACCTCCGGGGTAAACATCAACAACACCTTTAATTACACCTGGGAAAACACCCTGAATTATAATAAAATATTCGGCGAACATGCGTTCCAGGGATTATTGGGAACAAGTACCATCGGCACCAATTACGAAGAATATTCCGCCTCGGGCAACAACCAGGCCTCTCCTATTACTTCTTTCCACGATATTAATTCCAACACAGCCTCCAAAGCCATTGGCAGCCGCCTGCGCGAAACCCAGATTGCTTCGTTTTTTGGGCGGGTAAATTACAAGTTCAAAGATCGGTATATTTTGCAAGGTTCGTTGCGGGCCGATGGTTCCTCGGTATTGGCCAAAGGCAGCAAGTGGGGTTATTTCCCTTCGGTTTCGGCAGCTTGGCGGGTAATTGAAGAACCGTTTATGAAAGATATACCAGCGCTCGATAACCTTAAACTGCGGGTTAGCTGGGGCAAATCCGGTAACAGCGCCATCGATCCGTACGCTACCCTGGGAGGTTTATCGCTGTCGGCTTACGCCTTTGGTAGTACCGCGGCTTACGGTTACTGGCCCAGCGTAATTCCTAACCCTAATCTTACCTGGGAAACGACCGCCACTTACAACGCCGGCGTTGATTTTGGTTTCCTGCAGAACCGGATTGCCGGTAGCGTAGATGCTTACCTGTCGCGTACGTCCGATTTATTGCTACCCAGCTTATTGCCACCGGCTACTGGTTATTCCGAAATAATGGAAAATATTGGCCAGACCGAAAACAAGGGAATTGAACTTACCCTGACCACGCAGAATATTGCCGGCCCGGCCTTTCAGTGGTCCACAGACTACACCTTTCAGTTAAACCGCGAAAAAATTGTGGCCCTGAATAACGGCGTAACCCGCAACGAGGCTAATAGTTGGTTTGTGGGTTCGCCCACGCGGGTATTCTACGATTACCAGAAAATTGGTATCTGGCAACTCGGCGAAGAGGATGCTGCTACGGCCATGGGCGGTTACAAACCCGGCGATGTGAAAGTGGCGGATTTGAATGGCAACGGCAAAATAGACCCGGCAGACCGGACTACTTTTTCGCGGGTACCAAAATATTCGTTCGGGTTTAATAATAATTTTACTTACCGGAACTTTGATCTGGGGATATTTGTGTACGGCCGGGTTGGACAATTTATCAATTACGAATACAACGCCGGGGGTTTTAAACCAAGCGCCCTCGAAAACGGCTCTAAAGTTGATTACTGGACCTCGGAAAACCCCACCAACGCTTTCCCCCGTCCGAACAGCTCTTATTCCACCACCAACTACCTTTTCCAATCTACCCTGGGGTATGTAGATGGCTCGTTTGTGAAAATCCGGGATATTTCGCTGGGTTATAATTTACCCGAAGCGCTGCTGAAAAAAGCCGGCGTGGCCAAAATCAGGTTCTACGGTACGTTGCAGAATTTCTTTGTGTTTAGCGATATGAAAGATTATGATCCGGAACGGGGCGGCGATTTAAGTTTCCCGCTGCCCAAACAAATGATATTTGGCGTTAATGTTGGTTTATAAGCGACAGCCGTCTAAGTATGTCACTTCTTAATTTAAAAGAAATCAGATGAAAAATAAAATATTAGCTTTATTCCTGGCGGTAGCCAGCGTAAGCTTCACTTCCTGCGAGGATTTTCTGGCGGAAGAAAATAAAAGCGGTTTAACCGAAGACCCTTATTTTGATACCGAACTAGGGATTACCAGTGTAGTAAATGCGTGCTATTCCGGCACCCGCCTCTGGTATGGCAAGGAACATGGTTTTGGTTTAACTGAATCCGGCACCGACCTTTTCCTGCGGGGAGGTGATAACAAAGCAAACCAAATCTCTGACTATTCCGTGGATTTGAACGGTGCGCAGCCCAATGTAAAAGATTACTGGGGCCACTTGTACAAAGCCCTGAATACCTGCAACACGGCCTTATCTTTGTTACCCAGCCAAAAATTAACCGAAACCCAAAATAAACAATTCGAAGGGGAAGTGCGGTTTTTGCGGGCCTTATACTTATCGCTGATTACCGAAACCTGGGGAGAAGCTGTATTATACACTACCCCTACCGTAGGCGCTGTTACCACGGCCCAACGGACCTCCACTGAAGATTTTTACAAAACAATATTCGCTGATTTGGATGTAGCAATTGCCAACCTGGCCCCCCGGAAATCTACGGATGGCCGGATTACCCAGGATGTGGCCAAAGCCTATAAATCGCGGATGTGCCTGACCCGGGCCAGCGAAACGAAAAATGCGGCACTATACGCCGAGGCAGCCTCCCTGGCAAAAGACCTGATTAGTAGCGGTCGTTATACCCTATTCAGTGATTACGCCTCTCTGTGGGATATGAAAAACAGCGAAGGCGGCGCTAATTCGGAAGTTGTATATTATGTAAATTATACCAACGACGATACCATGAACGGCGATTACGATGCCACTGCTGGCAAAGGCAACAATGGCCATCTGTTTTATATTATGGTATACGACAAACAGCCCGGTATGGAACGCTCAATTGCTTATGGCCGTCCTTACCAGCGTTTTATGCCTACCCTCCATTTACTGGATATTTTTGATGAAAAAGTTGACCAGCGTTACAGAGGCAGTTTCCAAACTGTTTGGATTGCCAACGTACCCAACCTGAAAGATGGTGCCGTGAATGGTTATCCGCAGATGAGTGTGGGCGACACCGCAATGGTTTTCTATAAAAATGCTGCCACTCCCAGCCAGGTTGCCCGGGCTGCCGGCCGTTATAAAATATTTGACCGGAACCAGATGTACCGTGCTGATGGTTCGCCGCTGCTGCGCTCGCAGTTTATTCAGTTAAAGAAATTTATGGACCCAACCCGCCTGACGGCCAACCAGGAATGGAGTGCCCGGGACGCTTTTGTTATCCGCCTGCCGGAGCTTTACCTGATTGCTGCCGAAGGCTTGATGCAAACCAACCCGGGCGAAGCGGTGCAGCTATTGAATACCTTACGTACGAAACGCGCTATAGCAGGCAAGGAAGAGCAAATGAAAATATCCGTTGCTGACCTTAATATTGATTTTATACTGGATGAACGGGCACGGGAACTGGCCGGTGAGCAAATTCGCTGGTACGATCTGAAGCGCACCGGCAAGCTGGTCGAATACGTTCAAAAATATAACGCCGACGCCAAAGGGAATATCAAAGAACATCATGCCCTTCGTCCCATTCCGCAGTTGCAACTGGATGCCGTAACTAACAAAGATGAGTTTAAACAAAATCCGGGTTATAATTAAACAACCGCCGCTTTTAACTTTTCGGCGGTATGCGACGCAGGAAAAACAGGCGAAAGCCTAGTTCGGATATATTTTATTTATTAATAGAAGTCCCGGTTACCAAAAGTAACCGGGACTTCCGCTTTTATATATATTTATGCCCGCCTTTCCCGCCTGTAACCATTCGCGTATTTTGGTTTAAT
>JAQBNV010000170.1 GCA_028288395.1 Adhaeribacter sp.
ATATTTTCGTGCGTTTTACCCAAAATAAAGCGGATGCCTTTGTCCAGGCTGAAATAGCTCAGGACCCAGTTAAACAGAACCACAAACCGGTTACGAAAACCGATTATTGAAATCAGGTGAATAAACATCCAGATAAACCAGGCCAGCAGCCCCTGAAATTTAAATTCTTTCTGCATCACTTTTAAATCGGCTACGGCGTGGTTGCGGCCAATGGTGGCCATAGCACCCTGGTCGTGGTAGTGGAAGGCCTCCAGGGGCTGGTTAGCGAAGAGGCGGCCAATATTTTTGCCTAATAATTTTCCTTGCTGCAGGGCCGGTTGGGCCATCATGGGGTGGCCCTGCGGGTTTTCGGCGGTTACCATCGCGGCAATATCGCCGATGGCAAAAATATTATCGTACCCCGCCACCCGGTTATATTCATCTACTTGCAGGCGGTTGCCTTTAAATATACTTTCGGGCCGGATGCCTTGCAGCAGGGCACCCGTTACGCCGGCGGCCCAAATCAGGGTGCGGGTAATAATTTTTTCGCCGGTATCTAAAGTTACAGTGTAGCCGTCGTAGGATTTCACGCGGCGGTCGAGCCAAATCTTTACGCCAAAATTTTCCAGGTATTCTTTCGATTTCCGGGAGGCCTCTTCCGACATGCCTTTGAGCAATTGTGGCCCGCTTTGAATCAAGTGAATATCCATTTTAATAAAATCGAGCTCTTTGTAATCTTTCGGAAATACGTGCTTGCGCAGTTCGCTTAAGGCGCCGGCCAGTTCCACTCCCGTGGGGCCGCCACCCACAATTACGTAGTCCATCAGGCTGTT
Organism: Adhaeribacter sp.; assembly: GCA_028288395.1. Classification (GTDB taxonomy): domain Bacteria; phylum Bacteroidota; class Bacteroidia; order Cytophagales; family Hymenobacteraceae; genus Adhaeribacter. The sequence continues at coordinate 813 of JAQBNV010000170.1, forward strand.
CAGTTGCTCTTCGTTGTCTATTTGCAGGGCTTTTTCAAAATTGCTCAAAACCGTATTGCGCAGCACCAGGGCATCCTGTACATTTTTCATCGAGAGGGCCGCTTTTTCCATTTGGGCATCGCCGTAATAATTGGTGGTTGCGCCGGTGGCAATTACCAATAAATCGTAGCGCAGAAGCCCGATAGAGGTTTCTACCATTTGCGTGGCCGTGTCGATGGACTGCACTTCGGCCCAGCGGAAATAAAAGTTGGCCTGATCGTCGAAGATGCGCCGGAACGGCTGGATAATGGATTCGGCTTCGAGGCCCGCCGTGGCTACCTGGTAAAGCAAAGGCTGAAACGTATGGAAATTCTGTTTATCAATCAGAACCACCTGTACATCGGTATTACTTAAACTTTTGGCGAGCTCCAAACCACCAAACCCACCTCCCACAATTACCACTCTTTTTTTGCCATTATCTTCTATTCTTGCGCAATTGGCCATAGTTCCTGAATTTTAATAACCTGTTTACGTAGTTTATTTCTTTTAAGCATATTTTGCTGACTAGTTTTATTATTTCGCAGAAGTTACGGTAGCGCAATGCCAGAAGGGTTTTAATAGTTCGTTTATTCCTAAAACGGCGGAATGAAAATGATTTTAAATTTTACCCGAAAACCAATTTTTAGAATATCAATAAATTGATATTCTATCAACCCGTACGCCCACGGTTAATATCTTCAGTTAATAATTCCGGATTATGCGGCGCAGACTTATTAGATATTTATTTTTATTTTAGAAAGGCAAACCCTACCCATTTGGATAAAGTATTCTGCTAACTGCTAACTTAGCGAAAATCGGGCACCAAGGGTTGGGTAAAGCGGAAATCGTTGAAATCGTAATAAGGGCGGGTAGAATTGAAGTTGCGTAGGGGCGAGGTGCCCAGCGGGTAATAACCCAGTAATACCTGGATGGTGTTGAAGGCCATGTATTCGTTCCGGAACCGAATACCCAAACCATAACCCTGGTAAGGCTGGTGCTTAAAAGGATTGCCTTTGTCGCTCTCCGACAACCAGGCGATATCGGCAAAAGAAACCAGTGCCACCCGGAAACCCAGGAACGAAATAGGGGTAAACAAGCTGTTTTCGTAGTTGAAAACCACCCGGCGGGTACCGCGTTCGGGCGTACGGAAACCCCGGATACCTTCCTGGCGGTTAATGCTAAGTAAATTCTCGCCGAAGCGGCGGTTGATGCCAAAAGTGGTGCGGTTCCAGAAAAAATGCCGCCACTGCCAGGTGCCCACAGTTAATAGTTTCGTAAAATATAATATTTCACTCGAAAATTCTCCTTGTTCCCAGCGTTTACCCCGGATAAAAGTGTCGTACTGCGCATCCAGGTATAAATAGCCGAAATTGGTGTTATACTTGCCAAATGCTACTTTTCCGCCCAGGTACCGGCGGTTATACAAGATGCCGTCTTCGTACCCGGCCGAAAGCGCGAATAAGTTGCCTGCTGGTATGTCTTCCGTCCGGCCGAAACCAAATAAATATTGCGAACGGTAATATTTCCGGAAGCTATAGCCAATACCGGCCACGTAGAGGGTGTTTTTCTGATAATCGGCGTTGGGAGGATTCAGGTAATCGGTAGAAATAATGCGCCCGGCAGTAATGATGCGGGCTCGGTTTTCGAACCCCAGGTTGTAAGATTTCAGCTTGAAAGACTTTCCCAGCCAGTAATCCTGGCGGTTGTATTCTATATTCATGCGCCTCCGGCTGCCGTCATCGTTTTTTACATAAATGGGGTGCAGGTAATAATTATAGCTGGCCGCACCGGCGTACTTGGTATTGGCGGTATAAAAATCGCGCGATAAGTTTAAGCCGACCTGCTGGTAATTTATTTCGTTGCGGTAAATTACCTGGGCCGAGGCGAACGAGTTGTAAATATTTTCGATGGTATAACTGCCCGAGTACGTCCAGGAGCGGCTGATTGAATCGAGTCCGAAATTATATACGTTGCGGAACTGGTGCCCTAAGCCCAGGAAATTAATGTCATTCAGGCTAACCCGGCCCGAGGCTTTGCTGGTGTTAAAACCCACTGCCCCGCTAATGCTGAATACATCTTTGGTGATAACAATAATATCTACACTGTCCTGGGTAGAAGTTTTTTCATTAACCACCAGGCGGGCATCCAGAATATATTCTTTTTGCCGGAGCAAACGTTCGGACTCGGCCAGGGCCTGGGGCTGCAGGATACCGCCGGTTTTAAAAAGTAAGGTATTGCGAATCCGGCCCCGGTGCGTTTTTATATGCACCGAATTACCGGCTTTTTCCACAAAATTATGAGGTTTTCGGGTCGTGTCGTTTATGGAATAGCCAAAGCTGTTGAGGGTTTTATAGTCGATGCGCCGGATAACCTTGTAATTTTGTTTTTCACCAACGTTGCTTAAAAGTACCGGGTTGGGGTAATCGGCGGTAGCTTTGGGATCGAACCGGAAAATTGATTTGGTAAGGCGGCCCCAGAAAGTTTTTTTGCGCGAAAGCTGTTTCAGGTTTTCCAGAATCCGGTCTGAATTGCTTTGCTGGAAAACCGTATCGGGCACCGGTATGGTTTGTATTTTTATGGTATCCAGGGAAATAGCAGGCGTTTGCGCCAGGACCGGATAAGGTATATAACTTCCTGTTACCAGGAGGAAGAAAGTTAATAATACCCCTTTATACAAATTCATATCAAAACCAATCCTATACCGCCCCTAATTAATCAACTTCTGCGGATAATCAACAACAAATATGGCAATTTAGCTATAGTTTACCTAATACCGAGTAGCGGGCTTTGGCAGCGTCTTTAAGTAAACTAAAATCAGATAAAATTCTTTTAGCCCAGCCATAATATTCTCTTTGCCCGAATGGAGCATTTTCTAAAAAAATAACTAAAAATATTAGTTTATATAGCAACTTATACGAACAATTTTTAGTAATATTGAACCTATGAACGACAAGGTGCAGGAAAAACTAAAAATATTAGCCGACGCGGCCAAATACGACGTGTCCTGCTCCTCTAGTGGCGGCAAACGCAAAAATCAGAATAAAGGCTTGGGTAATGCCGAGGGTATGGGTATTTGCCATAGCTATACCGAAGACGGGCGATGCGTATCGCTGCTTAAGATTTTGCTCACCAATTACTGCATTTTTGATTGTGCTTATTGCGTAACCCGGCGCAGCAACGATATAAAGCGGGCTGCTTTTACCATCGACGAAGTAGTTAACCTTACTTTAAATTTTTACCGGCGCAATTACATCGAAGGCCTGTTTCTTAGTTCCGGTATTTTTAAAGATTCGGATTATACCATGGAGCGGTTGGTACGCATTGCCAAAAAGCTGCGCCAGGAACATAAGTTTAACGGTTATATTCACCTGAAAACCATACCGGGTGCCAGCGAGGATTTAATAAAAGAGGCCGGCCTGTACGCTGATCGGTTGAGCGTAAATATTGAACTTCCTTCGGAACTAAGTCTGAAAGCCTTAGCTCCCGAAAAAAACTATCCGCAAATTCTACAGCCCATGGGTGCCATTAGCCGCGAACTGGTGCAAAATAAAGAAGAGCGGAAGCTGTTTAAAATGGCGCCCGCTTTTGCCCCGGCCGGACAAAGCACCCAATTAATTGTGGGCGCCTCGGCCGAAAACGATCAGCAAATATTGCACCTTTCCAGCCAGCTTTATCAGGATTATAACCTTAAACGGGTTTATTACTCGGGCTACGTACCCATTTCGGATGATAATCGTTTGCCGGTGCTGGCGGCAACCCCCGTAATCCGGGAGAACCGCATTTATCAGGCCGATTGGCTGCTACGGTTTTATGGCTTTGGCGTGCAGGAATTGGTAAACGATTTTTACCCGAATCTGGATCTGGAAATTGATCCCAAACTGGCGTGGGCCTTACGCAACCTTCACTTCTTTCCGGTGGAAATAAACCAGGCCGATTACGAACTGATTTTACGGATACCCGGTATTGGCGTCAAATCGGCCAAGAAAATTGTGGCGGCCCGCCGCTTTACCCACCTCACCTTCGACCACCTGCATAAAATTGGGGTGGTTTTGAAAAGGGCCAAATATTTTATTACCTGCCGTGGTCAAAGCCTGGTGCAGAAAGATTTTTCGGAAGAGGTGATTCGGAGAAAAATAATATTTGGTGAAAATTCGGTACGGAGCGCGCTGGTAAAACAACAATTGGATTTATTTCAGCAGGCGGGCTAAAACCGTACGTATCTTTTTACCTTAATTTTAAGTATAAATAATTAACATATAATAGTTTATATACTATGTTTATGAAATCTAATTTTAAACTGGCACCCATGTCATGCCATTGCAAACTGAGTGTGCTAATTCCGCATCTGAAAAAACTATCGGCTGAGAAAGCTGCTATAGCCGTACAGGATCTGGACGCTGGCCATAGCTACAGTGGCACCTTATTTAAACGGTATATTTAGCTGTTTTCTGTGTCCGTTTTTAGCTACGATGGCACCTTCGAGGGATTGCTTACTGCTATATTCGAGATATATGAACGGCAGGAAGAACCCGTTGCGATTGTGCGGTACGCAGACGTACAACCTGGCCTTTTTTCGCCTATAATCGAGGTGATAACCGACTTGGTGAAAGCCGAGCGGGTGTGGGTTGGGTTAGGTAAAAAAGTTTCACATGCGGCCCGAACGCACCTTTACAAAGCATTTTTAGCGGAGCAGCCACGGGTGCCGTTGCTAATTTACCAATATGCCCGCCTCGCTTTTGCCAGTACCCAAAGTATTGAAGAAAATTTTGCGACCGATTGCGTCCGGGAGCTGGCCCAGATAAATAAACAAGTTTTCCGGGAAAGTCATCGCATGGAAGCTTTTATCCGGTTTCAGAAAACGGCCGACGATTTGTTTTACGCCACCATTGCTCCGGATTTTAACGTGCTGCCCATTATATCCGGCCACTTCGAGAAGCGTTACGCCGACCAGCGCTGGCTCATTTACGATACTAAACGCCATTTCGGCCTGTATTATGATTTAGAAAAAGTTGCCCAGATTTGCCTCGACGAGGAAGTAGCGGATCGGAGCGGGCGATTACCGGCCAATATTCTCGAACACCAGGAGACGCTTTACCAGCAGTTGTGGCAAACCTATTTTCATCACATAAATATTCCCGAACGCAAAAACCGGAAGCTCCATTTGCGTCATATTCCGCTCCGCTACTGGAAATACCTGACCGAAAAGCAACCACGCCTTTCCTGAAATAAACCACTTGACAGGTACCTGAAAATGGATTCTAATTTTTCTTTTACCGGGATTGCTCCGGCGATTTGTCTGCGGTGGCCCGCACAACTATTTCCAGGTTGTTCCATAGCGGATAATTAATGCCGGATTCTTTCTGCATCTCCAAAGATTGGTTTGTTTCTATCATCTTTTCCAAAATCAGGCGGCTTTAAAGCGAAGTGCTAAGGCAAGTAAAAGATTAATTTTTAGAATGCTGCTTCTAAAATATTTTAGAAATAATGATCGGCTAAAGTTCGCTTTTGTGGCATTATTATGGTAATACACCCAATGAGTATTTTGGCGCGCACCAGCAACAGTAACTATTCCGAAATATTATCGTTGCTAATATTATATAACGAAATTAAGATATATAAAATTTAAACCGGCTTAAACTCTGGGCTTATAGAAAAAAGTACTATGAAAAAATATGCGATTGCTACTTACCTAACGGTTATTTTATTATTAACCAACTCCTGCGCCACGAATCCGGTAACGGGTAAAAGAGATATAATGCTGGTATCGGAAGGTCAGGAACTGGCTATGGGTAAAGAATCGGACCCGCAGGTTATTAATTTTTTCGGCCTTTACAACGATGCCAAATTGCAACGTTTTATCTCTGAAAAAGGAAAAGCCATGGCTGCTGTTTCTCACCGTCCTGAACTACCTTACGAATTTAAAATAGTTGATTCACCGGTAATAAATGCATTTGCCGTACCAGGAGGCTATGTGTATTTTACCCGCGGCATTATGGCGCATTTCAACAACGAAGCTGAATTTGCGGGCGTGCTGGGCCATGAAATCGGCCACATAACGGCCCGGCACTCG
>JAQBNV010000178.1 GCA_028288395.1 Adhaeribacter sp.
AAAAGCTTGAGCTTCTCTAAATCAATTGATAATCATATGGGCGCCATTAAGTATTTTATCTGCCATTATAACTCAAAGAGAAAAGCATTACATCTTTAGCTCTACCTACCTCATTATGCCTATTATCTGGATATTGGGGTTTTTTCTGTATGGCCTGCTTACGAAAAACCAGCGAAGAGGCCGTATTTTTTTGTGGCTGAGCCTGGGTTTATTGTTGTTTTTCTCAAACCCTTTTATCATTAATGAGGCCTGGCTGCTGTGGGAATACAAGCCGGTACCGGTAAAGGCAGTAAAGCAATATGATGCCGGTATACTACTAACAGGCTTCACCTCTTTAGATAAATCGCCGCACGACCGCGTATATACCAACAAAGGAGCTGACCGCCTGTTGCACACAGTTATGTTATATAAAAAGGGGTACCTGAATAAAATATTAGTAACCGGTGGCTCCGGTTCTTTACGAAAAATTTATGCGTCCGAGGCCGAAGAAGTAAAGAGTTTATTGCTTTTATCGGGCGTGCCGTCAGCTGATATTATATTGGAAGCAGAAAGCCGTAATACGTATGAAAATGCCCGCTTTACCAAAAAAGTATTAAGCAACTATCCCGATCTGAAACGGCTTATCATCATCACCTCGGCTTTTCACATGCGACGCTCCTCTGCCTGTTTTACCAAAGCCGGCATCCCGCACGCGATTTTCCCCACCGATTTTGATTCCACCGATCGTTTATGGCGATTCGAAAACCTGATTCCGGCCGAAAGCGCCCTGGCCGATTGGCATAAATTATTCCATGAGATAAGCGGCTTTATTATTTACAAGCTGATGGGCTATTGCTAAGTTTCGGATATTTATTTTTAGAGCATGTTTGAATTTTAAGGAAGGGCAAAAGAAGCAAGTCAGTGCGTAAGTTAGAAGTGACCAAACTTAAAAAAAGTGTCTGGTTCTAAAAAGTTTACAGGTTATAGAATAATCCTGCTATAGATTTACCGGTTGTTGTTTGTCCTGCAATGGGTTTACAAGGTTACTATATTTCTTAGTAATCGGTTTTCATAATTTTTCGGTTCTTTTCATGTACCAGTTTCGGGGGAAGCAACCCAATGCTGTAGTGTGGTTGGTGCTCCTTGTAGAGCTTGACAGCAGCCTGGTGTAATTTTTCTGTTGTCTGTTCTGCATTACTGATTTGGTAATGGTTCAGATACTCTTCTTTGAGAATGCCGTTCACCCGTTGGGCAATGGTATTCCTCCGTTTTCGGTCATACTTATTTGCATACCTTTGTCCTGCAATAACTTTACATTGGTTTCACAACAATACTGAATCCCCCTGTCCGAATGATGGAGGCAGTTAGTTTATCCGGTAAATGTTCTAAAGCCATTTGTAATGCTTTCCTGGTTTCTAATACTTTCCAGGGTCTGTGCCAGATGGTAGCCCACTATTTTGTGCGAGTAAGCATCAGTAAACGGATGTAGATAGAACTGCCTGCTACTTTCCAGTAGGTTATATCGCTTACCCATAATTGGTTTACCCGCCTTACTTCCATTTGCCGGATTAGGTTAGGCCATTTCCTTCGCCAATGGCTGGCGAAAGTAGTTATATAGCGCCGGCGCTTCTTTTTTACCAGCAAAACATTAGCCGCTAAAAGGTCAAACAAGGCATTTCTGCCCATTTTTATCTGGTGTTCCAGCAAAAAAGGATACAGCTTTCTGCCGCCCATCACCCGGTGCTCTTGGCGGATGGCCAATACTGCGGCCAAAACCAGGCTTTCTTCTATGCCCGTAGCCTCCTGTTGCCAGCAATGCTGATAATAAGCTGACGGGAAATATCCCAGTAACCGACAGATACGAACCAGGCTTACACTGGCGTATAGGTCTTTCATCTCATGGATTACTTCGTATTGGACTTTTTTCTAATGGTAAGTTTAAGCTCATTCTCCGCCACTTCAATCATACGGCTGTAGGCCTGCGAACGCAACTGTTCATCGGCTAATAAGTGCTCCAGTTCTTTTATTTGCTTCCAACGCCTGTGTAGAGGCTGCTTCTGTTTTTTCGTTGGTTTGTTTAGCGGCCAGGGGTAGTAGGTTTACAATAGGTAAATATGGCGCTTTGGAGCTATTCCTTCCGGATAATATTGTCGCAGCCATGGCGCAATGGCGCTTCGATAGCGAATATTATATTTCTTCAACAAGCTTACCTGGCCCACGCCGCCCGCTAAATATTCCGCACATACCGCTCGCTTAAATCCTTCTGGGTAAGACTGCATCGGTCGCCGGTTTCGTTCCTCTTATTTCTTTTCTATCTTGGTTTACTTTTGTGTAAACTCATTTCAGAACAAGACAGTTTACCGGGTCCTGTAGTTTGGCTTGCAACGCTTCTAAAACCGGGCCCGTGATTACCGAACCCTGGGGCTTTCCGCCAGCATTTATCTGCAGGCAGCGCGCTAATCCTTGCTGCTGATAAAGCTTAAACCATTGGCCTACCGTGTGCCGCTCATAGCCCACGGCTTTTGCTATCTGTTCATAACTGCACGCCTGCCAATTCTTATAAAAGGAAAAAGCCCGCAGCCGCGCCTGTGCCAAGGGATGTTGTACCTTCCGACTCAGCCAAAGCAGCTCCTGCTCACGCTCTTATACCTCTATTGTTTTAATCTGCCCATAACCAACAAACGTTTTGGCATCAAGGAAGGCTCTTTATACTAGATGGTATAAAGTCTATAAACAAAAATACCCTCCACTTTTAATTGGCAGAAGGCATCCTTAATTTGATTATTTTTAAATGTAACAGAAGCTTCTGAACCTACAAAAGATAACTTTTAGAAGTTTAATCTGTGGTAGAAGGATGCTTTCTATTTCGTTTCGGCCTTCGGTGGTTTAATCATAATATGGGCGCCGTGGGTGCCGGGGTGCATGATCCAGGGCATTGCCGGTCCTTCGGGTTTCAGGGGAAGGCCGGTGCTTTCGGCAGTGGCGTATGGAATATATACCACGTAGCGGAGGTAGCCGTTGGTGACTTCGCCGGTGGCAGCGTTATAATTTTCGGCCGGCGCGGACAGTACAAACAGGGTGGAGGGTTGCTTGGGCATGGCTAGTTTACCCGCTTTTGCTTCCTTTTCGCGGGTATCAAAAATTTCCTGGCCTTTCTTGCCTTGCTTCCGGAGTTCCAGTCCGCGCGCCATAAAAGGTTGCAGATCGCGGTGGTAGCAGGAGGCAGAAAAGCCGGGCTCCGCGGGGTTATCGGCCACACAAATGAGCTCGTTGGTACCTTTGCGTAGAACCGACAATTCTTTGCCAGCATATCCGTAAACAGTAGCGCCGGCTCTTTTATCGACCGGAGCTGCGAGCAAGGCTGATTTTATTTGCAGCTCAGAAGTAGGAATACTGGTCTGGGCCAGAGTACTAAAGCCGGCCAGGCCCAGTATAAAACATGCGAATACCTTTTTCATAATCTTCGGGTTTAGCTTAAAAGGTAATAAAAAATTCGGTTATTATTATCCGCAAAATTAAATTTCTTCAATTTGCTGCGCCACCAGCCCTGGGTTATCCTGGAATTCGCCTTCCCAGCGGGCCACTATGGCGGCAGCCAGGCAATTGCCTATTACGTTCACCGCCGTCCGGGCCATATCCATTAGTTCATCAATACCCAAGATAATAAAGATGGGCTCAATCGGGAGGTTAAAAGAAGCGGCGGTGCCCAATAATATTACCAGCGAGGCCCTGGGTACGCCCGCAACGCCTTTACTGGTTAGCATCAAGGTAAATACCATGAGTAATTGTTGCTCGAAAGGCATGTCTATGCCGGCCGCCTGGGCCACAAATACGGAAGCCAGCGATAAGTAAAGCGTAGTGCCATCAAGGTTAAAACTATATCCCATCGGCATCACGAACGCCACTATTTTGCGGGGTACCCCTATCGATTCCATGGCTTCCATGGCTCTTGGCAACGCTGCTTCGGAACTGGTAGTAGCAAAAGCAATAGAAACCGGTTCGGCAATAGCCAGCACAAACCGTTTCAGCGGAATCCGGAAGAGGAGGGCCGCCGGTACCAACACCAGCAAGATAAAAGCCAGCAATGCCACGTACAAGGTAGCCAGCAACTTAAAGAGGTTTACCAGAATGCCAAAGCCCATGTGGCCTACCGTATAAGCAATGGCTGCGCCTACCGCTACCGGGGCAAAAAGCATAATAATGTTCGTGAATTTAAACATGGTTTCGGCCAGGCTTTCCGTTACCTCCAATAAGGGGCGCCGACGGTTTTCGGACAACATAGCCAAGCCAATACCAAATAA
>JAQBNV010000182.1 GCA_028288395.1 Adhaeribacter sp.
AATTCAGTAAAAGAAATCCCTTCGGCCCGGCCTTCACCGTCTTCGCTTACATTCAAGCGTTTCTGCACGGCTTCTTTTTTTATCATATAGTTCACCGTCAAGTGCTTGCCTACTTCCCTTAAAAAACCCAGGAAACTAAAGTCCTTCATCCAGTCGTAGTTATTCACCACTTCCGCAGCGTTGGCACCGCAATTGAAATCCAGTAGTTTCTCTAACTGCTTTTGAATGCCGGCCAGGTTATATTGCAGGGTTTCTTCGGAAAGCATACTGCGCTCCGAGGCTTTAAAGGATGGGTCGCCAATCATACCGGTAGCACCTCCTACCAAGGCAATAGGTTTGTGGCCCGCCCGCTGCAAGTGCACCAGCAGCATTACGGAAGCCAGGTTGCCAATATGCAAAGAGTGAGCTGTAGGGTCGAAGCCAATATAGCCGGTGGTCATGCTGCTAGCCAGTTGTTCTTCGGTGCCGGGCATGTAATCGTGCAGCATGCCCCGCCATCTTAATTCATCTATCAAGTTCATGTTTTGTAATTTGCGGAATCAATCAAAAATCACCGCTTCTAATGTTGCGATGCAAAGATATGGGAAAAATTCAGGTCGGATAAAAAAACATAAAAGGAGTAAAATAGCGATTCGTTGGATGTAGGCGTAAGCAGGGGCAGGCTGTTTTATTTCCTTCCTAACCAAGGGTAAGCATTTACCCGGTATAAAATCCAAAGCAATTTCCGGCTTTCCTTGTTCCTTCGGTCCGGCTGGTGTATTTTTGTTTTATGACGGCGGATGAAATATTAGTTAAACTTAAAAATAAACAATACGCGCCTATTTACTTTCTACAGGGCGAAGAGCCTTATTTTATCGACCAGATTGCGGATTACATTGAGGCGCATGTGTTGCCCGAAAGTGAAAAAGGGTTTAACCAGGTGGTCATGTACGGCAAAGATGTAGACGTGGGGACCATTCTGCTGCAAGCCAAGCGTTACCCCATGATGGCCGAACGGCAGGTGGTAATTGTAAAGGAAGCGCAAACCGTGGTGGATATTGATAAAGAATCGGGCATAAAACAGCTGGAAGCTTATTTTCAACATCCCTTGCCTAGTACGGTGCTGGTATTCTGTTATAAACACAAAGTGCTAGACGGCCGGAAGGCTTTTGCCAAAACGGTAAACAAACACGCCGTACTACTCACTACCAAAAAGCTGTACGATAACCAGGTGCCCACCTGGGTAAATAATTACTTTAAAAGCAAAGGCTTACAGATTAACCCCAAAGCCACGCTGCTGCTAAGCGAATATATTGGATCGGATATTTCGCGCCTGGCCAACGAAATTGAAAAGCTGTCGCTGAACCTGAAAGCAGGGCAAACCATTACGGAGCAAATGGTTCAGGAGAATGTAGGCATCAGCAAAGATTATAATATTTTTGAACTGCAAACGGCCTTAATCAACCAGGATGTGCTGAAGGCTAACCGCATCGTTAATTATTTTGAATCAAATCCCAAAAACAACCCGCTGATCCCCAATATTACCTTGCTGTTTTCTTTTTTTGCCAAGTTGCTTAGCCTACACGCGGCGCCTGATAAGTCGGAAGGGGCCATTAGCCGGAGCTTGGGTAACCGCAGTTTTTTGGTTAAAGAATATGTAACGGCTATGCGGGTATTCCCTTACGTCCGAACCGTGCAGATAATTGGTTTTATTCGGCTGGCCGATTTGCAGGCAAAAGGCATTGAAGGCGGATACCTAACAGACGGTGAAATCCTGCGGGAACTGGTGTTTAAAATTTTGCATCCCATTCCGGAGTTAGTTCTGGTGCATTAACCAATATTTATTTGGGGCCGGCGTTATTTAACTGCTTGGCCCTACTAGCTTTTGGGAAAAGGAAAGGTGTGAATTTAATTTGCCCGATTACGAAATTCCGGCATAATACTGCTTCCCCGCAATCTATTTTTTAGTATTTTTGACGGCTTAGAAGGCTTGAACGCAAGCAGTGCAAAAACATTGGTATGAATAAAATCCATAAAATAATCCTCACCTCGGCATTGGTAGGTGGCTCGCATTTTGCTGAGGCACAACACCAGCAGGCTTTTACTTCTAAAGAACGCTTTTTCCAGGAAGGGCTGGAACTGTTCGACCGCCAATTGTACGGCGCGGCCCAGGTAGCTTTTGCCAAATACGTGAGCCTGCAGCAAGATGATGCCCAGGCGGCTAATGCACAGTATTATTACGCCGTCAGTGGCTTGTATTTATTGCACAACAATGCCGAAAACCTGATCCTGGATTTTGCGAGCGCTTACCCGGCGCATCCCAAAGCATCACTGGCTTATTACGAGCTGGGTTTGTTTTACTTCAATAAAAAGAATTACAACAAAGCGGTTGAATATTTAGAGAAAGTACCAACAAATAAGCTAAATGCCAAACAGGCGAAGGAAGCAGAATTTAAACTGGCTTATTCTTATTTCGCTAAAAAAGATTTTAAAAAGGCCAAACCACTCTTCGATCGCAGCAAAACCGGCGATCATAATTTTGTTTACGCGGCCAATTATTATGCCGGTTACATCGCCTACCGCGATGGTGACTATGCCAATGCCAAAAAAGACTTGCGCGAAGCGGAAAAAAACGAAGCGTATAAAACCATTGTGCCGTACATGCTCACCGAAATCTCTTATAAGGATGGTGACTTAAAAGAAGTAATCTCTTACGGCGAAGGGGTACTAAAAAATAAACCGCTGCCCCAGAATGCCGACGAAATCCGGGCCTTGGTAGGAGATGCTTATTTTCAGCAGGGCGATTACAAAAGCGCCAATCGTTATTTTAACGAATATGTAAAAGGCAAGCGCGATATCGAAAATAACCTGGAGTATAAAATCGGGTTTTCGTATTACAAAGCCGATGATTACAAAAATGCCATTACTTACCTCAAAAATGTAGCCCTGCAAAAAGATGCGCTGGGCCAGAATGCGGCCTACCACCTGGGTCATAGTTATTTAAAGGACAATAACAAACAGTTTGCTTTAACTGCTTTTGACCAGGCCCGCCGGCAGGAATTTGACAAACAGATAACCGAAGCGGCTTACATAAAATACGCCCAGCTAAATTACGAAACCGGTAATTTCAGCGAGGTTATTAGTGCCATGGCAGAGTTTAACAAAAAATTTCCAAAATCGAAATTTACCGCCGAAGCTGACGAAATTCTCAGCGAATCGTACCTGAACTCAAATAATTACAGCGAGGCTATCCGCCACATCGAAAGCCTGAGCTCCCGCAGCGAACGCATTAACCAAACCTACCAGCGGGTAACCTATTATCAAGGCGTTAAATTATTTAACGACAGCCGTTTCCAGGAAGCCGTGCAAATTCTCGACAAATCCCTGAAGTATCCTTATGATAATGAAATAAAGGCAGCCAGCCATTTCCTGAAAGGCGAATCCTTTTCCATAGCCCAGCGGTACGAAGATGCCATTAATAGCTACGGGGCCGTTTTCCGGACGGCTAATGCAAATAAAACGGAATCTTACAGCAAAACGCGTTATGGAATTGGGTACGCGTATTATAATACCAAACAGTACGATAAAGCTTTAACCCATTTTAAAGCTTACCTGAACGATAATGCGGTAAAAGCAGATAACGCTAACCTGATGGATGCAACCATCCGGTTAGCCGATTGCTATTATATTGCCAAAGATTATCCCCAGGCCCTGAGCCTGTACGATAAAGCTATTGCCCAAAGTGCCCAGGATCGCGATTATGCTTATTTTCAGCGGGGTGTGATTTTTGGCCTGACAGGCCGGCGGGAAGAAGCAGCGCAAAGCTTACGTACGCTTATCAGCCAGTTCCCGAAATCGCAGTACGCCGATGAAGGGGTTTACCAGAAAGCTTTGCTGGATTTTGAGGGCGGCAGCTATGCCACGGCTATTTCGGGCTTTACCGATTTAATCACCAACCGTTCGACGAGCCGCCTGGTGCCTTTTGCTTTACAAAAAAGAGGACTGGCATATAACAACATGAAAAAGCCGAATGAAGCCATTGCGGATTTTAAACGGGTTTTAAATGATTATCCTTCTTCCAAGATAGCCTCCAGCGCTTTACTTAGCTTGCAGGAAACCATGAATGCCAATAACCAGACCGAAGGTCTGGAACCTTATATTGCCCGTTTCCGGGCGGCCAATCCCGAGAGCAACGCTTTGGAAAGCATTGAGTTTGAGTCTGCCAAGTCCTTATACTTCAACGAAAAATATCCTCAGGCTATTACCAAGCTGGAGGCCTATTTAAAAGCCTATCCCAAAACGACTTTCGCCAGCGATGCCCGTTACTTCCTGGCCGACTCTTATCTGAAGTCGAATAAAAAAGATGTTGCTTTGATTCAGTTCCGGGAAGTTGTAGCTGAAAACCAGACGGAATATATTAACCGCGCCATTCAGCGGGCAGCAGAACTCGAATTCGAAAGTAAAAATTATACCGAAGCCATAAAATATTACAGCCGCCTGAACGAGGTGTCGGTTAATAAACGGGAGCAGGCCAACGCCTTGATGGGCATGATGCGCAGCTACTTCCTGACAAATGATTATGCGAATACAATTAAAGTGGCCGATGATTTAATCGCGCAGGGCAATGCCGCTTTAAATGCTTATAACTCTGCCTTGCTGCATAAAGCCAAAGCTACTTACGCGCAGGGTAATCTTGATGAAGCCCTGAAGCAGTTTACCACTACCGCTTCCTTGGCTACCGATATCAATGGGGCGGAAGCGCAGTTTTCCATCGCCGAAATATATTACAAGCAAAATAAATACAAAGAATCGTTGGAAGCCGCCCAGAAAGTAGCCACTTCTTTTGCCAACTACGATTTCTGGCTGGTAAAATCTTTCCTGCTGATAGCTGATAACTACGTGGCGCAAAAAGAAATATTCCAGGCCAAAGCTACTCTTACCTCTATTATTGAGAACGCCACTTTAAAAGAATTGGTAGCGGAAGCCAAGGCAAAATTAGCCGCCCTCGAAACGCCGGTTGCCCCGGTCGTTACGCCCGATAGTACCGGCGTCAATGAGGCAGATAAAAAATAATAATTAAGGCGAAGCGCTAACAGAAGTAACATGAATTATAAGTTAAAGCAGATTAGTTTAATTACCTTATGCAGCCTCGGTGTTTTTTGGTCGTTGCCGCTGGCCGCCCAGGAAACCGGCTGGGAAGGAAAAAACAAATTGGAAGATGCCGAAATTGTGGTAGAAAAGAACCGGGTGAACGAACTTCCGGAAGCTACCCGTAACTTTGAAAAGCTTCGTATTCCGCCACCCGAAAAAAAGGACCGCCAGGTAAACTACCGCTTTGCCGATTATCGGCTTACTACAAATAATTTAAATTTACCCATGCGGGTATTAACCATCAAGCAGGAGGATCTGACTCAAGTAAATGGTAATTACCTCAAAGCCGGTCTGGGTAATTACAGCACTGCCTACCTCAAAGGATATTTTCATAATAAGCGCGATAACCAATATTCCTACGGGGTGGATGTGAGCCACGTAGGTTCCGGCAAAGGTCCGGTAGATGGCCAAAACTCGGCTGCCTCAAATTCCGAAGTTAAATTTAACGCGGAATCCTATACCCGCGATTTAACTGTAGGCGGCAACTTATATTACAACCACGACCGGTATAACTTTTACGGCTACAATCCTGTAATTGAAGAAATTGACCGCGATTCTCTGAAGCAAACCTTCAACCGGGTAGGGGCCGATATTTTCTTTAACAACAAGGTTTCAAAAAGCGAATTACAGTACCAGGGGGGCATCGGCTTTAAATATTTTACCAGCCGGTTTGGCGCCCGCGAATCCAATATTCTCACTAATATCGGGGTAGGTTACAGCCTGGATGAATCGGCGCGCATTAACGTGGATGCCAAAGCGTCTTTTGTGGGCTACAAAGATTCTGCTTCCGTTAACCGGGCTTATTTCCGGTTGCGGCCTTCTTACGAAAGTGTTTCGGACCTGGTAAGTTTATCGCTGGGAGCCGTTATTGCTTATACCGGCGATGAAGTAAACAACGCCCGTAAATTTAATATTTACCCCTCCGTAAGGGTCGGCTACGAAATTGTAGACGATCAGGTCCAGGTGTTTGCCGGCATCGAAGGCGACCTGAAACGGGTAACGTTGCATGACTTAACCCAGGAAAACCCTTTCCTGAACCAGGATGTACAGGTAGCCGACGAAAATAAAATTATGGATTTTTACGGCGGTTTAACCGGTAATCTGGGCAGTAACCTTAAATTTACCGCCCGCGCCGGTTATCAAAGCTTCCGCAATCTGGCTTTCTTCAACGGCAGCTTAACCGATTCTACTAAATTCGATTTGGTTTACGACGATGGGACTACGAAGGTAATTAACTTTTTGGGAGAGCTTTCTTACAATTATTCGGAGCAGTTCCGGTTAGGATTGAAAACCGAAATAAACAAATATACGACTGACCTGCTGGCTAAGCCATTTCACCGGCCGGCTTTCCAGACCACTGTTACCGGTAGTTATAATTTACACGATAAAATATTCTTCCACACAGAACTTTATTATCTTAGCCGCACTTACGGGCAGGTATTCCGCCTGAATCCCGAAGGGCTTTACCGCCCGGTTCTGAAAGAAACAGATAATATAACCGACTTAAATTTGAAAGTTGATTATAGAATCTCGAATAAATTTTCAACATTTGTCATGGGAAATAATATTCTGGGTAACCAGTACCAGCGGTTTGTAAATTATCCCAACAAAGGATTGCAGTTAATCATTGGTGCATCATATATATTTTAATATGGTAGAGGAGCATATTCATAAATTATTATTCCAGCACGATTGTGTTATTATTCCGGATTTCGGCGGGCTGATTACGCATTATGCGCCGGCTAGGGTTCATCCCGTAAAACATACCTTGTCGCCGCCCTCGAAGCGCATTGCTTTTAACGAAAAGTTAAAGCTGAACGATGGCCTGTTGATTAGTACCCTGGCTTTCGATCATAAATTATCTGCTGAAGCGGCCCAAAACGAAGTAATGGCGTTTGTGCGGCAGTTGCAGGAATCATTGCATACAAACCAGCAGCACGAATTAAAAGGAATAGGCATATTCCGGTACAATGCCGCCCAGAAGTTAGAATTTGATTACCTGGCTGCCGATAATTTTCTGGACCAAAGCTTTGGCTTACCTGAATTGTTGTCTCGGCCAATCGAATCTACGGAAGGCTTCCGTACTTTAATAAAAGAAAAGAAAGTCGAAAAACCGGTGCCGGTTACCAACTTAACCTGGCGACGTAAACTCCGGAAGGTATATGATACGGCCGCGGTAGTGGTAATTGCCGGTTTAAGTATGACGGCCTTGTATGTATTATCGTTACAAAACGAGTATAGCCAAAGCTCACTCAACCCGTTTGCAGTACTTAACATTGCTGCCAATACCGTAGCCCCGGAACCAGCTACCCTGGAGCAACAACTGGCGGATTACTATGGCGATGAACCGGTTACGGAAACAACCGATAGCGAAAAAATAAAATTTGAACTGCCGGCGTCTACCACCCCTACGCTTCCGGTGTCAGCCACAACTGTAGACAATGGTGCCCTTCCGGAACCGGAAGTTACCAGCATTGCCAAGGTTAAACCGGCAAAAGTAGAAACCAAAATTATCGCTTCGCTAATAAGTGCGCCGGCGGCTCCGGTTACGACTAAAAAACTGGGTACAATTATTAAAGAATCAACCGGCCGGTATTACGTAATCGCGGGTGGTTATTCTACCTTACCCAATGCCGAATACAGCCGGAAAGTAGCAAACAAATTCGGTGCACAGGGGCGGGTAATATTACCTTTTGCCGAGAGCAAACTTTACCGCGTATCAATTGCTGATTTTGACACGAAAGAAGAAGCATTGGTTTATTTACCCAAGCTTAAAATAAATTACGGAAAAAACATCTGGATACTTAAATATTAACATGCATTTAAACCTTCTTTTACAAATTACCACTACTACAACGCCTACCGATTCGGTGGCGGCAACCACCGGCGCAGCGGGTGCCCAGGAAGCAGTGTCATTATTTGATTTAGCCATGGCTGGTGGCTGGGCCATGATTCCCCTTTTACTTTTATCTATCGCCGGTATCTACATTTTTGTAGAGCGGTTGTTGTCTTTAAAGAAAGCCCAGGCTTCCAATTCGATGCGTTTTGTAGACAAAATAAAAAATATGGTATTGGCTGGGGATATAAACGGCGCTAAATTATTGTGTGCCCAAACGAATACGCCGGTATCGCGC
>JAQBNV010000186.1 GCA_028288395.1 Adhaeribacter sp.
TTATTTCGGGCTTGCTGGGCACTGGTACCGGTGGGGTAACCGAGGGCTTGCGCAACCGGGTTATTATGCCGCTTACCGCTTCTAACCAGCAAACCGACCATGTCCTGGGCCACGAGCTGGTACACGCATTCCAGTACGACATGCTGCTGAATAACGACTCCACCAGTGCCGAAAATTTGAATAATATTCCGTTGTGGATGGTAGAGGGGCTGGCCGAATATATGTCTATCGGCCGGGTAGATGCCCATACAGCCATGTGGATGCGGGATGCGGTTCTGAACAAAGATATACCTACCGTAGAAGACCTCACCCGTAAGCAGCACCTCTATTTCCCGTATCGCTACGGCCAGGCCCTGTGGGCTTATATTGCGGGTTTATACGGCAATAATATTATAGCGCCGCTGTTTAGGGCAACCGGTAAATACGGGCCTCGGCGGGGCATGCTGCTGGTGCTGGGTTCCGACGACAAAGGTATTTCCAAGGCCTGGAAAAATGCTTTAACCGATTATTATACGCCTTTAATGAAAGATACCTCGGCAGTAGTAGGCAAACGCCTGATATCGGAAAAGAATGGCGGTGAAATGAATGTGTCGCCGGCGCTAAGCCTGGATGGCAAGTATGTCGCTTTTATTTCGG
This sequence comes from Adhaeribacter sp., assembly GCA_028288395.1. Classification (GTDB taxonomy): domain Bacteria; phylum Bacteroidota; class Bacteroidia; order Cytophagales; family Hymenobacteraceae; genus Adhaeribacter. The sequence continues at coordinate 637 of JAQBNV010000186.1, forward strand.
AGCGGAATGTAATTTCTACCGACCTGTATATTGCCGATGCGCAAACCGGCAAAATCATCCGCCGGGTTTCGAATAATTTCCAGCGTTCGCACATCGATGAGATCAGTTTTTTGGAAGCGGCTGGCACGTGGTCGCCGGATAGCAAGCAATTTGCTTCTATTATTTTTTCCAAAGGACGTACCAATTTATTGGTGCTGGATGTAGCGCGGGGCCGTACCGTGCGGGAAATATCTATTCCGGGTGTAGAATATATTAACAACGTGGCCTGGTCGCCGGACGGCCGCCAACTGCTCCTGTCGGGTTTGGCAGAGGGCCGGAGCGATTTGTATCTCTACGACCTGAATACGAAAAAAGCAGAAAACTTAACCAACGATACGCATTCTGACCTACAGCCAGCCTGGTCGGCAGATGGACGGCAGATTGTATTTTCGTCGGACCGGGGCGCAACGGAGCGGATCAACCTGGGCGGGTATAGCGCTTACCGCCTCTGCACCCTGGATGTAGCTACCCGTAAAATTACCGTGCTGGATGTTTTTCCCGGTGCCGATAACCTGAACCCGCAGTTTGGCCCCGACAACAACCGCATATACTTTTTATCTAATGCCGATGGCATGCGTAACCTGTACGAGTATGATCTGGTGCAACACCAGGCTTTCCGGCTGACAAATTACTTTACCGGTATTAGTGGCATTACGGCTTTTTCCCCAGCCTTGAGTGTTTCGGCCCAAACCGGGCAGGTGGTTTATAATGTGTTGCGCAACCGCAAATACGACGTATTCCGGGCAAATGTAAACGATTTTCCCCGGCAGCCGGTAGCGGTGAACCAGGTGAACCTGGCAGCAGCGACTTTGCCACCCGCCGATAAACTGGCCAACGATATGGTAGGTCAGAATATTCGCACGCAAGCCCGTATTCCGCTAGCCGATTCTACTGCTTTTACTAGCCGCGCCTACGAACCAAAATTCCAGTTATCTTATATTGGGGGTTCTGCCGGCGGCGGTACCGCTACTTACCGGGGTCAGGGACCGGTGGCATCCGGTGGGGTAGCAACCCTGTTTACCGATATCCTGAATAACCACCAGCTAATGGGTGCGGCGCAGTTGAACGGGGAAATTTATGACCTGGCTGGCCAGATAGCTTACCTGAATCAGAAAAGAAAAATGAAGTGGGGCGCCAGCATTAGCCATATTCCGTATGTTTACGGCGGCGCTTTTTATGCCCAGGACACCTTGCAGGTGGGCAACGAACAACAGCCGGTACTAAATGCCGGTCTGGTTTTACAGCGCATGTTCCAGGATCAGGTGGCGCTTTTCAGTTCCTATGCTTTGTCGCAGACCAAACGCTTTGAGGCCAGTATCAGTTTTGCCCGCTACAGCAACCGCGTCGATATTTATAATACTTACTACGATGCCTACGGCAGGTATATCGGGGAAGATCGGGAAAAAGGAGAATCGGCTCCCGGCTTTAACTTAGGCCAGACAAACATTGCTTTTGTGGGTGATAATTCTACTTCCGGGGTTACCTCGCCGCTCAATGGTCACCGCTTCCGGTTCGATGTGGGCCGGACTTACGGCGGCATTAATTATAACACCGTGTTGGCCGATTACCGGAAATATTTCTTTGCCAAGCCGGTCGGATTTGCATTTAGGGCTATGCACTACGGCCGCTACGGAGGCGATGCCGAGCGGATGTTCCCGTTGTACCTGGGCAACGAATATTTTGTGCGGGGTTATAACAACGGCTCTTTCCGGGGCGATGTCAGTGCTGACCAAAGCAGTTTAAGCATTAACCAGGTGGTGGGCAGCCGCCTGGCGGTAGCCAATGCCGAAGTACGCTTGCCTTTTAGCGGACCCGAAAGATTATCGCTGCTTAAATCGGGCTTCCTGTTTTCGGACCTGGTGTTCTTTGCCGATGGGGGCCTGGCCTGGAGCAAAGGCGACGAGGTAAGCATGCGCGCCAGTTCTACCAATCGCAACTTGCATTTCCCGGTTTACAGCACCGGCGCCTCGCTGCGGATTAACTTATTTGGCTACCTGATCATCGAGCCGTATTATGCGATTCCGTTACAGCGGAACGGGTTCCAGCCCAACTTTGGGTTCTTTTTGTCGGGCGGTGGTTTCTAATGACAGCCGGTAAAAAAATATTAAAATATTATTCTTGTTACATATAATATTTTATATATTTAATAAGTTATTCTAAAGCATACTTGTTTTCACACTGTTGATAGCCTGGCAATATTTAGTTGCCGGGCTATTTCCGTTATTCCGTATTATTTTCCTGCCAGGGACGCAGGCTGAAGGTACCGGCTCCCATCGCCCGCACATAATATAAAGAAGTAAAACCTTCGGTGAGGGAGGGGCGTTCTAAACGTTTACGGGTACCAAATATACCAATATCCGGCACCCGGGCTTTCCCGGTTGCGGGCTACGGCTTCCTCCACATTCGATTTAAAATAATACCCAATAATTTCATACCCGGCCAGGCTAGCCAGATTTATATATTTGGCTCGTTCAGCAATGGTGGGGTTGGTATTATCTACCACAAAAGGCTGCCGGGTTTGCAAGCAAGCTTCTAAAAACAGATTTTCGCGGTGACGGGTGCGTAATAAATCTAAACTAATCCGCACGTGCGAGTGCAGAAAATTCTGCACGTAAAAGGTGGTTTTGCCGGTTGCCTGTATACCGCAGAAAATAATGGCCTGCATGTGTTATAAATAATGGTTGGGACGTTAAAGTAATGGTATCAGGCTATGCGGGCAATTATTTAGATATTACTATAAAATTAGACATGGATTGCCAAATTTTTTTTACTACCTACAAGCTATGAGCTCCGCCTAATTAACGTTCTGATAGGCTAACGCTGCGCTGTACTTGATTTGCCCCAACCGGTAACCATTTTAGAATGGGCGTTACATATAGTCCTGAGAGAAGTAGTGGTATCCTGCGGAAATCCTTCTTGCGGATAAGCGCAGAAGAGTGAAAAAGTCTCTTTCTCACAATAGGTGTTCCATAAATGCTCTAACATAACCGTAGCAGAACTATTACCCCGGGCCCACAATAAAGCTACCATCTCTCCAAAAACCCGCACCTGACCCGGTGATTTACGAATGCGGGAGAAAACTTCATCTATCGTGGTCATAAATAAACCATAGTCGGGCCAGTCGTTTACCATAAATTCAGCTAAAACTTCTTCTGCATTTAAAGATAAGTACTGACCGGTAGCACACAAAGCATCTACATTTAAGCCATGCAACCTTAACTTTTGCTCCAGCAAAAAGAGATGCGCTGGAGTAGCGATGATTACGACAGAATCGCCCACGGTTAAACCACCAGTTACAAACCCTTCCAACAGATTCAGCAAGGCATCTTCATTTTCGTAAATCTGAACAACATGGGAGCAGGCGGCTACTTCGCCCCAGAAGGTCTGCATGTTGCATTGTTGCCAGTTTTTATCTTTTTCCATGATTAAGCTAATTTAAAGGCGGGTTATCATTACTAGCAGAAACAAGGAAAGCCGCCAGAGAGGCAAAAGCGCCTAAATTATCAGGTCCTGCGGCTGGCTAAAGATAATTAAAATGTTCATACTTGCTTATTGGATCGGGTACTCAGCATCAGAACAAACCAATCCTGGGCACAGAAACGAAGATATTGCAAATAAAAAATGGCTTCCGGTAATACTTGGTGCAGGATATTATTTAATATTTGCACCCAGCTTTAACGGTTGCCTAATCGGGCCGCTCGCTTAAAAATTATTTCATAAAGGAGCCCGCTATGCGCACCGGCGATAAAATATTAGCCTTTGTATATTTTGTAGGCTACGAAGTATTTCTCTATTTAGCTCTTTCGTACCTCCTCTTCGATCAAATTGAAAAGAACCCCGACGAAAGCCAGGCGATAATTGTACAAAACTGGAACAGCTTTGTTTATTTCATCTTGTTGTATGCCGCTATTACCATTGGCACCTTGCTGCTGCTTACCTCGGCCCTGCCCCGGAAGCAAAAGCCCCGGGTAATGACTTATTTCTGGCTTTCCTGGCTGGGGTTGTTAATAATGCTGGTGTTGGCTTTTAGTTAAATATTGCCGGCGTTCTCTCCATCATTCTCATTCATTATTTTTGCGGGCGTTCTTATCCTGGATCTTCTGGGCCCAACCCGGTACCAGCTCGGATTTACTTTCTTCACCGGTTTGCCGTTCGTTACTGCCGGGGTCAGGTAAAATGTTATTCATCAAGCCAAAATATTCGGTTATAAAGCCCGGCGAAATACCGTGCACCAGGGCCGCTAATTTGCCATAAACCGAGAGCGTTAATTCTGCATCGCCCTGCCGGCAAGCTTCTATTATTTTACGCGCTGACTTTTCGGCGCTAATTGAAATAAGTGGGAAGGAATCGAGGGCGGTAAACACCGCATATTCTTTCTCGTGTTGCCCTTTAACCACGGCGTGCCCCGTACTGCCGGTGCGCATCAGCCAGGGGTTTATGGTGGTAACCGGAATATTATACTGCGCCAGTTCGGCCCTTAATCCTTCCGACAGACCGACCAGTGCAAATTTGCTGCCGCTATAAGGCACCATGTGCGGCACACTTATTTTACCCCCGATAGAAGCAATGTTCACAATGCGGCCTTCCCGGCGCTGCTTCATACCTGGCAATACGGCCAGGGTAAAATAAAGCGGGCCCCAGTAGTGCGTATCCATGGCTTCCCGGAAATCAGCCAAATCCTGGTTTTCCAACGGTCCGGCCTGGATTACCCCGGCATTGTTTATGAGTACATCTACGCGGCCAAAATGCGCTTCTACTTGCCACACAAACCGGTTTACTTCATCCTCCTGCCGCACATCGCAGGGCTGGGCCAGCACCCGGGCACCGCTACGGCTTAATTCCTGACGGGCGCTTTCCAGTTCTTCGGGGTTGCGGGCACAAATCGCTAACTGGGCACCTTCTTTTGCCAGGCGGCGGGCCAATACCAATCCCAAACCGCGCGAACCGCCCGTAATTATTACTACTTTTCCTTTAAAGTTATAGGCGTGCCGCCGCCGGCCGAGGGCCCGTAGCCCCAGGAAGGCGGCGCCGGTACCAGCCAGGGCCAGCCACATATTTTTGCGTTGCTCTTCGTTCATGTTGGTAAGAGATTAAGATAGTTCTTCTATTCTACGCCCCGCAGGTAGATATCGTTTAGCAGAAATGAATGGCGGCACTGCCACTATGGCTGGGCACAAAACAATTCCGGAACAGCCGTAACCTCTGCTTCCTTAAATACCGTTAAAAGAAATTCCGGATAGCTAAACGCTCTGATAAAACAATATTTTCGTGCCTTGGCGCTGAGGAACAAACGTTAAAATTTATTTCCAGAAATATGACTCCTGTGGTACAAAACCTTCCTTTTCTCGACCCGGAAAGCGGGGATTATAACGTAATTATAGAAACGCCTAAAGGCAGCCGCAATAAATATACCTACGAAGAAAACCGGCAGTTATACCAGTTAAAAGGCGTTTTGCCCGCCGGGGCCAGTTTCCCGTTCGATTTTGGTTTTTTGCCTGGCACCCACGGCGAAGATGGTGACCCGCTGGATGTGCTGCTGCTAATGGATGAACCGGCCTACCCAGGGGTGCTGGTGCCCGCCCGGCTGGTGGGCGTGATAGCAGCAGAGCAAACCGAAAACGGTAATACTGTCCGCAACGACCGGTTATTGGCGGTATCAGCCGTCTCCCGTACGCACCATTCGCTGCAGGATATTAAAGACCTGGACAAACATTTGCTGGAAGAAATAGAACATTTTTTTAAATCCTATAATGCCATCAAAGGTTACGGCTTTGAAATAGTAGGCCGCTATGGAGTCAAAAAAGCACAAGCCCTGGTAGCCGCCGGCGGGAAAATGTTCCAGAAAAAACAGAAAGAAAGCGCGTAAAGGAGAATACAGGATTTTTTAGGGAAGGGGAAATAATTTTACACTTGGCCGCCAGTACTTAAATATATGTTTAAGATATATTATAAGGGCAAGCGTTTTAGCCGGGCGAATTTTCCGCAGCCGAGGCCTGTGAAGAAGGTATTTCCTCGTATTATACCAAATATTGCATACGGCATCCCATAAAATAGTCTAAAGCCTAAAAAATGGGAGCCATTTATTATCTACTGTATTAAGAAGTAAAACAGGTGATAATGCTAAACGGTAAGTTGCTCGATATACTTTTTAACCAGAAGATTCTTTTGGAATGACCGAAAAGTGTTTTAGTAGAATAGGCAATTTAGTTTATTTAGTATTATTTACTCGCTGGCAAAGACCTCCCTGATAGCTTTTAAATAGTAATCAGAAGGCAATATTTTTTTACTCACTTATTAATCAAAAAAATATACCATTGTCCGGAATAGCAGCGGGTTTAGATTAGGCTTAAACCACTTCCTCCGGCAGCACTTCCGGTTTCTGAACTTTGGCCCGGGCACGTAGAATCAGGATAACTCCGGGTAAAATAAAGGCGCCGGCCAGCAGCATTTGCCAGGTAATGGCTTCGCCCCCGAACAGCCAACCCAGCACGACCGCCACCAGCGGGTTCACGTAGGCATAAGTAGAAGCCTGACTCGGCGGCACTACCCTAATCAGCCAGCTATAGGCATTAAATCCAACGAGCGAGCCAAAAACAATCAGATAACCAAAAGCCAGCCAACTCTTCAGCGACACCTGTTCCACGTGAAAGTTAGCCACTTCGCCCCGCACCGTTGCCAATAGGAGAAGAAAAGTGCCGCCCACCAGCATCTGCAGCGCGGTATGAATAAGCGGCGGCGCCAGCGTTTTAGAAACAGAAGTATATAAAGACCCGACGGCCCAGCCGATGGTACTGAAAACAATAATTCCTAAACCCAGCATATCCAACGAATGGCCGCTCAATTGCCCGGGGCCAATCAGCACCACCATCCCGGCCAGGCCCAGTACCAAACCGCTTACGGTACCGGCATTGGGACGGGCATTGCCAAAGAAGAGCCAGCCCAACAGCACAAACCACACCGGCGAGGTAGCAATCAGGAGGGCGGCAATGCTGGAAGGAATGGTTAACTCGGCGTAAGCCACGCCACCATTGCCAATTAATATAAGCAAAACACCCACTATGCCCGCAGCTTTAACCTGGAGCCAGGTGGGAGCGGCCGCTTGCTGTACCAGGCGGGCATAACCGTATAAAACCAACCCCGCAATTAGAAACCGTAATCCCGACATTAAAAAAGGCGGTATGGTTTCGTTCGTAAACCGAATGCCCAGGTAAGTTGAACCCCAAATACTATAAAGGGCAGCCAAGGCCAGGTATATTTGCCATTGAGGAGGCTGGGGAATAGCGGTTGGGGGGGAAGATGTAGTCATGCGGTTTGATTATAT